>JAIBJN010000043.1 GCA_020029595.1 Actinomycetota bacterium
TCAGTTCACCGAGGAGACTGGGGTCAAGGTCAAGTACCTCGAGGACATCAACTCGAACGAGGAGTTCTTCGGGAAGATCCAGGCGCCGCTCTCGCGGGGTCAGTCGATCGACCGCGACATCATCGTGCCCACGGCCTGGCTGGCCGCACGACTCCTGGCGCTCGGCTACCTCCAGAAGCTCGACAAGAGCGCCATCCCGAACATGAAGAATCTCGAGGACTCGCTCGCCCACCCGGACTGGGACCCTGACCGCGACTACAGCCTTCCGTGGCAGACGTACATCACGGGCGTCGGCTACGACCCGGACAAGGTGGGAGGCGAGATCACCTCTGTCGAGCAGCTGCTCGACCCCGCGCTGAAGGGGAAGATCACGATGCTGAATTCGATGGAGGACACGGTCGGGCTCTTCCTGCTCGAGATGGGCGCCGATCCGGTCGACGTCGACCCCGTGGCCTACGACGAGGTCATCGCCAAGATCCAGAAGGCGGTCGACGACGGGCAGATCCGCCAGTTCACCGGCAACGACTACACGGGCCCACTCGCGAAGGGGGACGTCTACGCCTCGATCGCCTGGTCGGGCGACGTCGTCATCCTTCAAGCCGATAACCCGAACCTCCAGTTCACCATCCCCGACGCCGGCGGCATGACCTCGGTCGACACGATGCTCATTCCGACCGGCGGCGACGTCTACACGGCCTCCGTCTACATGAACTACTTCTACGACCCGAAGGTCATGGCCAAGGTCGAGGCGTACGTCAACTACATCCCACCGGTGAAGGGGACGAAGGAGGCGATCGCCGAGATCGATCCCGAGCTCGCCGAGAACCCGCTCATCTTCCCGCCCCCCGAGGTGCGCGAGAATCTCTACGAGTTCAGCTCCGAGGCCATCGACAACGTCGAGTTCCAGGAGAAGTGGCAGGCCGTGATCGGCGCCTAGCGATCGGCCGCCGCGACACATGACCTTCTTCCACCGGCACCGCTGGCTCACGCCCTACGTGCTGCTCGCGCCTGCGCTCGCCTGGCTCGTCCTGTTCTTTGTCGTCCCCCTCTTCTGGCTCTCGATCACCTCGCTGCAGGAGGGGACGGTCCAGGTCGGCTACACCTTCACGTGGGCCTGGGAGAACTACTCGAACGCGATCCGGGAGTACCACACGCAGTTCTTCCGCGCGCTCCTATACGCCGGGATCGCGACGGTCGTCGCGCTCTTGATCTCGTACCCGCTCGCGTACTGGATCGCCTTCCGGGGCGGCCGCTGGAAGAACGTGCTCCTCCTCTGCATCATCGCCCCGTTCTTCGTCACCTACCTGATCCGCACGCTCGCCTGGCAGAACATCCTCTCGGACAACGGCTTCGTGCTCGACGTCCTGAAGACGATCGGGCTCGTCGCCGACGACGGGCGCCTCCTCGCCACCTCGACGGCCGTGGTCGCGGGGATCACCTACAACTTCCTTCCCTTCATGGCGCTCCCGCTGTACGTCAGCCTCGAGCAGATCGACCGCAGCCTGATCGAGGCGGCGGAGGACCTCTACGCCTCGAGCGCGAAGGCCTTCCTGCGCGTGACGCTCCCGCTCTCCATGCCTGGCGTCATCGCCGGGACGCTTCTCACCTTCATCCCGGCGGCCGGAGACTTCATCAACGCCCAGCTCCTCGGGACGCCGAACCAGTACATGATCGGCAACGTCATCCAGTCGAAGTTCCTCGTCATCACCGACTACGGCCAAGCGGCGGCGCTCTCCGTGCTCGTGATGGCCGTCATCCTCGTCCTCATCGCGGTGTACACACGGCTGCTCGGCACCGAGAGGCTGGCGGGATGACCGCCGTCGCCCAGCCGGAGCCCGCTCGCCGGCGGACCGCGAGTCCGCTCGCCCGGGCCTGGGCATTCGTCCGCCGGAACGCGATCAGCGTCTTCGGCGTGCTCGCGCTCGTCTACCTGCTGCTCCCGATCGTCGTCGTCATCGTCTTCTCGTTCAACGACCCGGCCGGGCGCTACAACTACACCTGGGAGGGCTTCACCACCGAGCACTGGACCAATCCGTTCGGCCCTCCCGGTCTCGGGGACGCGATGGAGGCGAGCCTGAAGGTCGCCGGGCTCGCGACGCTCGCGGCGACGATCCTCGGGACGCTAGCGGCCCTTGCCCTCGTCCGCTACCACTTTCGAGGGAGAGGCGCGACCAACCTCCTCATCTTCATCCCGCTGGCGGCCCCGGAGATCGTGCTCGGCGCGTCGCTCCTGACGCTCTTCCTGAACTGGGGCGTGAGCACGGGCTTCTGGACGATCGTGATCGCCCACATCATGTTCTGCATCAGCTTCGTCGTCGTGACCGTCAGGGCGCGGCTTGTCGGCTTCGACCGTCACCTCGAAGAGGCGGCCATGGACCTGGGCGCGAACGAGTACGTGACGTTCTGGAAGGTGACGCTGCCCCTGATCGCGCCCGGCATCCTCGCGGGCGCCCTGCTCGCCTTCTCCCTCTCGATCGACGACTTCGTGATCACGAACTTCAACTCTGGAACGACGGTGACGTTCCCGCTCTACGTCTGGGGCTCGGCCCGGCTCGGCGTCCCGCCCGAGGTCAACGTCATCGGCACCATGATCTTCGGCGTGGCGATCGCGATCATGCTGGCGAACGTGCTTTTCCAGTGGCGGCGCACACCGAAAGGAGCTCAGTGAGCCTTCCCGCGACCACCCTCTCCGCCGACGAGCTGCAGAAGGCGGCGCGCGAGCACCTCTGGCTGCACTTCACCCGCATGTCGGGCTACGAGGACGGCGAGGTGCCGATCATCGTGCGCGGCGACGGCTGCTACCTCGAGGACATCCACGGGAAGCGCTACCTCGACGCGCTCGCGGGCCTCTTCGCGGTCAACATCGGCTACGGCTTCGGCGAGGAGATCGGGGAGGCTGCAGCCGCCCAGCTGCGGGAACTGCCCTTCTACACGAACTGGAACTACGCGCACCCGCGTGCGATCGAGCTCGCGGCCGAGGTCGCCTCGCTCGCGCCGGGCGACCTGAACCGCGTCTTCTTCGTCTCCGGAGGCTCCGAGGCGGTCGAGTCGGCCTGGAAGCTCGCCCGCCAGTACCACGCCGCGCGCGGCGAGCGCCGCTGGAAGGCGATCGCGCGCCGGATCGCCTACCACGGGACGACGATGGGCGCCCTCTCCATCAGCGGGATCGCCGCGCTCAAGACGCCCTTCGAGCCGCTCGTCCCGGACACGCTCCACGTCCACAACACGAACCGCTATCACCGACTGCCCGAGGAGACGGAAGAGGAGTTCACGGCGTTTCTCCTTCAGGACCTCGAGGAGACGATCGAGCACACCGGCCCCGACACGGTCGCCATGGTGATCATGGAGCCCGTGCAGAACGCCGGCGGCTCCTTCACGCCCCCCGCGGGCTACTGGGCCGGCGTGCGCGAGCTCTGCGACCGCTACGGCATCCTCCTCTGCGCCGACGAGGTCATCACCGGCTTCGGCCGCCTCGGCGCGTGGTTCGCCTCTGAGCGCTACGACATCCGGCCGGATCTCATCACCTCCGCGAAGGGCCTCTCCTCGGCGCACGCGTCGATCGGCGCCGTCATCGCGTCCGACAGGGTCGTCGAGCCGTTCCTCCAGGGCACGTCCATGTACATGCACGGGATCACCTTCGGCGGGCATCCGGTACAGGCGGCGATCGCGCTCACGAACATCGAGATCATGAAGCGGGAGCGGATCGTCGAACACGTGGCGGCCCAGCAGGAGACCTTCCACGCGACGCTCGCGCAGCTCCTCGAGCTGCCGATCGTCGGCGACCTGCGGGGCACGGGCTTCTTCTACGCGCTCGAGCTCGTGAAGGACAAGGAGACGCGGGAGACGTTCTCGGAGGACGAGTGCGAGACGCTCCTGCGCGGCTTCCTCTCGCCCAGGCTCTTCGACGCCGGCCTCATCTGCCGCGCCGACGACCGCGGCGACCCGGTCGTGCAGATCTCGCCGCCGCTCGTCGCGGAGCAGGCCCAGTTCGACGAGATGACGGGGATCCTCGGCGAGGTGCTCTCGGAGGCCTGGGGGCGAGTCACCCGCTGAGGGCGATGGTGCTCGAGGCTCCCGGGGAGCGTCTCCGGGAGGCCGAGTTGCCGGCTCCGGAGCCCGGCCCGGGACAGGTCGTCGTCGCCGTGGACGCTTGCGGCGTCTGCCGCACCGACCTCCACGTGGTGGATGGAGAGCTGCCCGAGCCGAAGCTCCCGCTCGTCCCCGGCCACCAAATCGTCGGTCGCGTGCTCGATGTGGGCGAGGAGGCGGCCCGCTTTCGCACGGGCGATCGGGTCGGCATCCCGTGGCTCGCCTGGACGTGCGGGGAGTGCCGGTATTGCCGGTCGGGCCGGGAGAACCTCTGCGACCGCGCCCGCTTCACCGGCTACCAGCTCGACGGCGGCTACGCCGAGCTCGCCGCCGCCGACGAGCGCTTCTGCTTCCCGATTCCGGAGGACTACCCCGACCTCCAGGCGGCGCCGCTCCTCTGCGCGGGGCTGATCGGCTACCGCTCGCTCCGGCTCGCGGGCGACGGCGAGCGGCTCGGGCTCTACGGCTTCGGGGCGAGCGCGCACATCGTCGCGCAGGTCGCCCGCTACGAGGGGCGCCGTGTCTTCGCCTTCACGCGCGCAGGCGACGAGGCCGCGCAGGCGTTCGCCCGCGAGCTCGGGGCGGAGTGGGCTGGCGCTGCCGAGCAACGCCCGCCCGACGAGCTCGACGCCGCGATCGTCTTCGCCCCCGTCGGCGAGCTCGTCCTGGCGGCGCTCGCCGCCACGGCGAAGGGCGGCACGGTCGTCTGCGCCGGCATCCACATGAGCGACATCCCCTCCTTCCCCTACGACCTGCTCTGGGGCGAGCGCGTGCTCCGTTCGGTGGCGAACCTCACGCGCGGTGATGGGGAGGAGTTCATGGCACTTGCGCCGCGCATCCCTGTGAGGACGGAGGTCGAGGCCTTCCCGCTCGAGCAGGCGAATCAGGCGCTCGCCCGGCTGCGCGCCGGCGAGGTGCGGGGCGCGGCGGTGCTCGCGGTCGCGGAGTAGGCTTCCGCCATGCGGCGTCTCGCACTAACCGTCGTTGCGGTTATCGGCCTGTCCGCGTCCTGCGGGGGTGACGACGACGAGGCCGCCGAGCCCGCGACGGCCGGCGCCGCCGCACCCGGCTTCGCGTTCGCCGAGAGCGCGGTCGCCGAGGGGCAGGCGATCGACCCGCGCTATACGTGCGACGGCGAGAATGTCTCGCCGGCGCTCGCCTGGGAGGGCGTCCCGGACGGGACGGCCGGGCTCGCCCTCGTGCTCGAAGATCCCGACGCGCCCGGGGGGACGTTCACCCACTGGCTCGTCTACGGCCTGGATCCCGGCGAGACGGCTCTCCCGGAGGGCGTTCCCGACGGCGACGAGGTCTCCGGTCCGCCGGCCCTCCGCCAGGGGACGAACGACTTCGGCACGGTCGGCTACGGCGGCCCCTGCCCACCCGGCGGCGAGAAGCACCGGTACGTCTTCCGCCTCCTGGCTCTCGCCCATGAGCTCGACCTAGCGGGCGGGACGAGCCGTGACGAGCTTCTCGAGGCCGTCGAGCCCCACGTCCTCGCCGAGGCGACGCAGACCGGGACGTACGCCCGCTCGTCGCGCTAGGTGTAGTCCCAGAGGGGGTTTACGATCTTCCAGCCGGCCTCGGTGCGGACGAGGTGAAGATACCCGCGGTAGACGTTCGAGTCGACGACGACGGCCGCGATCGGGCCGTGAACGTCGGCGACGCGGACGTCGATGCCCCGTCGTGCCGGGTCGCGCTCTCTCCCTCGGCCCGCTGCCGTCGCCTCGATCATCTTCGGCGCGGTCACCTCGTCGAGCGCCTCGCCGTCGAGCGACCGCTTGACCAGCTCGGAATGGAGCGCGCGCGCCGCATGCGCTCCGGGTCGGCGTCGAACCACCCCTCGAAGTAGTCGAGAGCGCAGCCGACGATGGCGTCTTCATCGGGAACCATCAGAGGAGCTCCGCGATCCGCGCGGCCGCCTTGGCAGCGCCGTCCGTTTCGACGGGCAGGTAGTCGACCTCGCGACCGATCTCCTCCGCGATCGCTCGCGCGATTACGGTCGGCGTCGCGGTCTCGAAGTCCATCGCGCGCCCGGCTCCGTAACGCTCGAGCCGGTGCAGGACGTGGAAGTTCTGCTCGAAGTGATGGCGGAGCGGGAAGTAGAGGAACGGTCGCCGGTTCGCCGCCAGCTCCATCGCCGTCGTCAGGCCGCCCTGGACGACCGCGAGGTCGCAGGCGCCGAGGTGACGGTAGAGGTTGTGGACGTAGGCGCGCACCTCGAGGCCGTCCTCGGCGGAGAGCGAGGCGGGGTCGATGCGCGGGCCGGCCACCACGATCATCCGCAGCTCGGGGACGAGCTCCCTCGCCTCTGGGAAGGCTGCGATCACGCGCCGGAGCAGGTCGGCGCCCACCCCGGAGCCGCCCACGGTGACGATGCAGACGAGCTCGCCCGGCGCGTAGCCGAGCTCGACGCGGAGCCGTTCGCGGTCGGCGACCGGCTCGAACCCGGTGACGTAGCCGGCGAAGTCGTAGTGCTGCTCCGTCCAGTCGCGGATCGCCGGGAGCTCCGGGCCGAAGGAGTCCGGCACGACGTCCTCGGGGTTGCCGACGAAGAGCGCCCGGTCCCGCACGCGCGGGAAGCGCGCGATGTGCTCGATCATCTCTGCGTTGTAGTCGGCCGTGAGGAAGGCCTCGCGCTCGCCTCCGTCCGGCATCGGAAGCCAGCCGACGAAGTCCGTCAGCCAGACGTAGGCGGCCCGCTTCTCCTCCGGGTTCTCGTGCAGGTAGTAGTCGAGCTCCCACGCCTCGTCGCCGATCCAGAGGTCGTAGTGCTCCTCGGAGACGACGTCGTGGAAGACCATGAAGTTCGCCAGGAGGATCTCGTCCATCCGCCGCCAGGCCTGGAAGCAATGGAGGTCGTGCTCGGCCGACTCGCTCTCGATGTGGCCCGACTCGTTGGCGAGCTCGGCGCTCAGCGGGTGGACGCGCTCGCCCTCCGCCTCGAGCACCGCCGTCACAGGGTGCTGGGCCAGCCAGTCGATCTCGAGGTCGGGCACGAGCTTCCGCAGCTCCATAGCGATCGCCACGTCGCGCTGCGCGTGCCCGAGCCCGATCGGGGAGGAGACGTAGAGCGCTCGCTTTCGCCGACTCTTGGCCCGCGTCCACTTCCGAGGCTCCGGTGAGAGGCCGGCGAAGTCGCGCAGCATGAGGTTCACCCTCACCGGGTCGCGGACGTGAGGGCCGTGGCCCGAGCCTTCGAGGAGGGTCACCGGAGCGTCGAGCTCCCGGGCGAGCGCGATCCCGCGCTCCGGCTCGACGAGGGCGTCCTCGGTGCCGTGGATCACGAGCACCGGGCAGCGGATCCGCGCGGAGAGCGCCACGGTCGCCTCGGCGTCGAGCTCCTTCGTGTCCCAGCCGCGGAAGCCGGCGAGGATCGTCTCGGCGTCCGTCTCGAGCCCCCAGCCGACGGCGTCCTCGATCGGCTTCGTCGAGTGCGGCTCCGTAAAGCACTCCGAGAAGAAGTGCTCGAGGTAGCCAGGCCAGTCCCGCAGCCAGTAGTGGCGGTTCTCCTTCGCCCACCCTTCCTCGGTGTCCAGGACGTCGTCGAAGGAGTAGGGCGGCTCCTCGCGCCCCGCGACCGGAACGGGGGGAGCGATGAGGACGAGGCCGGCGACGCGCTCGGGGTGCTCGGCGGCGAGGACGAGCGACTCGCCCATGTCGGCGGGAAGAGGATCGTCGTCTCCCCCTCGCCGTAGCGCTTCCAGAAGACGCGGACGCCGTCCCGCTCGACGTAGCCCTCCTCGTCCGGGTAGCGGGCGCGCGTCTGTTCACGAACCGGGGCTACCATCAAGGCGCTCATGCCGCCCTCCTTTCGAGCGACTCGACGAACTCTCTGATCAGCAGGTTGACCTTCACCGGGTCGCGCGCGAGCGGGATGTGGCCGGAGCCCTCGAGGGTCACGAGCGTTCCGCCTGTGAGCTCGGCGAGCTCGGCGCCGTGCGCATGGGGCCGAATTGCGTCCTCGTCGCCGTGGAGGACGAGCACGGGACAGCGGACCCGGCCACAGACGGCCAGGGTCTCCTCCCTCGTTCGGAGGCCGGGCGCGGTCTCGGTGAGGATGAGCGTCTGGGGGCTCGTCTCGAGCCCCCAGCCGACGGCGTCCTCGATCTGCTTCGTGGCGTGCGGCTCCGTGAAGCACTGCGAGAAGAAGAACTCGAGGAAGCCCGTGTAGTCCCTGAGCCAGTAGTGGCGGTTGTACTTCGCCCAGCCCTCGTTCGTGGCGAGCTCCTGGTCGAAGGCGAGCACTGCTTCCCGGTCCGAGTGCAGGTCGCCGAGGGACAGGGACGGGCCGATGAACACGGCGCCTGCCACGCGCTCCGGGTGCTCCGCGGCGAGAAGGAGCGCCCGCTGCGCGCCGAGCGAGAGAGAGACGATGGCGGCCCGCTCGGTTCCGGTCGCGTCGAGCACGGCGAGCGCATCGGCCGCGAACTCGTGCTCCGCGTAGCTCTCGGCGTCCGCAGGCCGGTCCGACCTGCCGTTCCCGCGCGGGTCGAACGCGAGCGCCTGGAAGTGTCGCGCGAAGTACGGAATCTGCAGCTTCCAAATCCGCGAGTGGACGATCGACCAGGTGGGGAGGAAGAGGATCGTCGGTTCCCCCTCGCCGTAGCGCTCCCAGAAGACTCGGACACCGTCGCGCTCGACGTAGCCCTCCTCGTCGGGATAGCGGGCGCGAGTCTGCTCCGGTCGTGTCCCCAGCGCTTCCGCCGTCGTCACGGGGCCTCCTTCTCCTCGAGCCAGCCGTCGATCCACTCGAGGAGCTCGGCGTGGCCGGTCTCGATTCCGGAGAGCCGCTCGAGGATGATCCCTTCGTTGAACGTGGCCACGAGCGTGACGAGGGCCTGAAGCGGCATCTCGATGCCGTAGCGCTCGCGAGGCTCCGCGAAGGCCTCGGTGAGCACCTCGCGCCACTCGTCGCGAACGTGGCCCACCCGCTCCCGCAGTTCGGGCCGGTTCCAGGCGAGCGCCTGGAGCTCCCACCAGACCTTCTGGTACTCCCGGTCGGCGTCCAGGTAGCGCATCGCCGTCCGCCACTTTTCGACGAAGGCCGTGTCGGGATCGGCGTACATCGCGCGCTGGCGCTCGATCATCCGCTCCGTGAACCGCTCGAGCACCCGGACGAGCAGGTTCTCGACGGAGCCGAAGTAGTAGTGGACGAGCCCGTGGTTCACGCCGGCTTCGGCCGCGACCCGGCGGGTCGTGACGCTCGCGTAGCCGGTCTCCACGAGCAGCCGCTCGGCCGCGTCGAGGAGAGCCTCGTCCGCGGCCGAGCGGGTTACCGTCGGCGCAGCCACTGCACGAGTCGGGCCGCGCGGGCCTGCCAGAGGAGCGCGAGCGCGGGAACGGCTCCCGCTCCTCCGGCTGCCGCATAGAGGACGAGCTCCTCGCCGAACCCGTGGTGGGCGAGGATCACGGGAAGATCTCCGTCGTGCAGTCGCCGCCCTGGAGGCGAACCTCGTGCGCACGGGCGGGGCCGCCGGGCCGCTCGTGGAAGTCGAGGAAGAAGTCCGGGTCGACCTCCATGGAGCCGTCGTCGGCGATATCGACCTTGAGGAGCCACGAGCGCAGCCCCGGGTAGAACTGGTTGTCCCAGGTCGAGTAGAGCGAGTTCGTGACGTAGAGGCGGCGGCCGTCGAACGAGAGCTGGAGCATCTGCGGGCCGCCGTTCAGCTCGCGGCCGGCGTCGCCCGGCTTCCCGAGCAGGCCCCCCAGCCAGAGCCGGCCCGTCAGCTTCGGGTTCGACGGGTCGGAGACGTCGTAGCGCCGCAGGTCGCCGTGCAGCCAGTTCGAGAAGTAGAGCGCCTTGTCGTCCATCGAGAGGACGAGGTCGGTGATGAGCGCCGGCACAGGGAACGGCCAGCCCTCGAGCTCAACGCCCTCGATCGTGATCACGGGGTCCGCCGACCAGGAGCCGTTCGAGCGGTAGAAGCGCCACATGACGCTCGAGAGGGCGGCCCCGATGAAGCCCTCCTCCGCCTCCGGGTCGTGGAGCCAGCGGATCTCGAGGGGAACGAGCCCCTGCTCGCCGAGGTCGATCGTCTGCTCCAGCGTCCGCTCGGTGAGGTTCCAAAAGTGGAGCCGGCGTCCGTAGCGGCCCTTGCCCACGTCCTCGAGGTCGAAGCCGGGCTCGTAGGCGTTCGGCTCCGCGAACTCCGACGAGGCGAGGACGTTCTTCCGCGGCTGGTACCAGAAGTCGTAGTTGAAAGGCGGGCGCTCGCCGCCGTTCTCCCAGCGGCCCTTGATCTCGAACGTCTTCGCGTCCAGGACGGCGAAGCCGCCCGACGCGTTGCCGTCGGCGTCGCCGAGCATGGAGACGACGACGTTGTCGCCCGGCATGCAGTGGACGGTGTGCGGGCGGGTGTAGCCCGTCGCGCGGACGATCTCCTCGGACTCGATCACCTTCTCGATCGTGGGCCGCCGCGGGTCGTCCGCCACGTTGACGATGTGGATCCGCGACGAGCGGAAGCCGGGGACGATCAGGTGCGTACGGTCGGGCCCGTGGCAGGCCGACGAGCAGCGGTTCCAGCCATAGTGGTGGAGCTCGTCGCCCACGTTCGGCATGGGCGTCTCGTGGATCACCCGGCCCTCCTCGGCGTCGACGACCGCGAGGAAGTCGGGCGCCTCGACGCCGGTGCCCTCGTGCAGGCAGGCGACGTAGAGGAACTCCTCCGGCGGCGCCGTCTGAGCCTCGGCGGGCGATGCGTAGAAGGACTGAGGCTTTTCCATCTCAACCTCCTTAGTCAAACGACTAAGACATTTGACTAAACGGAGCCGCGTTTGTCAAGCTGGTGCCGAAACCCAGCCTTCTACGGGCGCCGGGAGAGGAGCTCGTGGACGGTCTCGCGCGCGGCCTCGTCCTGCGTACGCCAGAGCACTTCCGCGAGGGCGCCCAGGATGTCGCGGATTCCGACGATGCCGAGGAGGTTCTCGCCTTCGACGACCGGCAGGTGCCGGATCCGCCGCTCGCCCATCAGGCGGGCGGCGGCGAGGATGTCGTCGTTCGCGGAGACGGTGACGAGGTCCTTGGTCATCACATCGGCGATGCTCAACTCGTCGAGCCGCGCCCGCTCTCCGGTGAGTCGCAGCACGTCGCGCTCGGTGAAGATGCCGACGAGCCGCGAGCCCTCGCACACCGCCACCGAGCCCACGCTCGCCTCGACCATGCGCTCGATCGCCCCGTACACCGTCTCCTCCGGCCGCACTTGAACGAGCCGGGTGCTCATGACGTCGACGATCGGCATGCGCCTCCTCCGCCGGCAGTCTACTTCGAGGAGGGTTTGGCGGAACGTCGCTCGGCACAGCCTGCGTTTCGTCAAACCCTCCTACTAGCTCTCCTTCGCGCGCCTGCGCTCCGGGTCGTAGACCGGGTGGCTCACGACCTCGCCGGCGACCTGTTCCTCGCCGACCTGGGCGACGACGTTCTGTCCCGGCCGGTTGAGATCCTTGCGGATCTTGGCGAGGCCGAGCGTCCGGCCGTCGAGGTACGGCGAGACGACGGCCTGCGTCACGAGCCCGACTTCCTCGTCGTCGAACCAGATCGGTGACCCGCTGGCCTCGTCGCCTCCGCCATCGAGGACCACACTCGTGAGCCTGAGCTGGGTCGCCTCGCGGTCGCGGGCAAGCGCCTCCTTCCCCTGGAACTCACTCTTCTCGAGGTCGACCGACCAGCCCAGCCCGCACTCGAAGGGGGAGACGGTCGCGTCGTACTCGACGCCGCCGATGATGAAGCCGCCCTCGATCCGGAAGAGGTCGAGCGCGACCATGCCGATCACCTTCATCCCTTGCGGCTCGCCCGCCGCGAGCAGGGCGTCCCAGAGCTCGAACGCGCGGTCGCGGTCGACCCAGAGCTCGTAGCCGAGCTCGGCCGTGTAGCCAAGGCGCGTCATGAAGACGGGGACGCCGGCGATCTCGACGTCGTCCTTGAACGTGTAGTAGGGGAACGCAGCGGTCGAGAGGTCGGCGCCCGTCAGGCCCTGGAGGATCTCGCGGCTTCTCGGCCCCTGGAGGCAGAGGTGGGGCGTCGCATCGGTGTGCTCCCGCACTTCGATGTCGGAATCGGCCGCAGCGACGCTGAAGATCTCGGAGTCGCGGTCGTTCGCGCCGCAGAAGCGGACGTGGTCGGCCGACCGCATCATCGTCGTGCAGTCGTCGACCATCTTCCCGCTCTCGTCGGTGAGCGCCCCGTAGGCAATGCGGCCGGGGGTCAGCTTGGAGACGTCGCGCGTGACGATCGAGTTGACGAGCTCGAGCGCGCCCGGGCCGTCGAGGTCGACCTTCCGCAGCATCGTGAAGTCCATGAGCCCCGCGGTCTCACGGACGGCGCGGTACTCCTCCTGCGTGCTGGTGACCTCGGTCGGCGCCCAGTAGCCGAAGAGGTCCATCCACTCGTCGGTCATGGCCTTAAGGCGAGGGTAGAACGCGGTCTCCTTGCTCACGGGATCTCCTTCTCGTTTCGCGACCGCTGTACCCTAAGTGGAGCGCGGCCGTTCGGCCACCGGGTCCGCTGCCGGGGTCACCGCGCCGCGTGAGGGGCGCCCGCCGTCGCGACGCCCGCGAAGTTCCTAAGCCGCGACTCGAGGATCCGTCAGGGAGCCGTCCGCACAGCCTCGCTGAGCGCCGTGAGGGACGAGGCCGCGATCCGTTCGCTCAGCGGATCTCCAACCGTCGCGCGGATGTCCTCACCGTCGAGGACGTACACCGTCTGGCTGGAGTTCGTATTCGCGAGAATGTGCACTCCGGGCGTCTTCGGTTCCCGGCTGGGCGAGAGGAACAGCAGTACGCGCTGTCCGGGTTCTCTCCACTCCTCTCGACCGGGCCCGCCAAACTCCAGCTCGAGAGTCTTGATCGTAACGACGCCTGATGGAGCGGACCCCTTTAGGACCTCGTCGACACGCACGACCGTGTCGATCTCCCGGGTCGGGTACTCGGGATCCTCGGCTTCGATGACCTTGGGCGGCAGAACTTCTTCGATCGTGCCAACAACCACGAGATCCGTCTTCGCTGTGAGCTCCGGCAAGGATTCGTAGCGGGGTCCGCTCGCCGCGAAGCCTCCTTGCGGCCCTTGGGGTGTCGTTACGCGGTCGGCATCGGAGGTCAGGATGATTCCCGCAGCCGTCGCTCCAGCGGCGATGAGCATTAGACCTGCTAGCGCAAGCGCTTGGGGTCGCGGCCGACGTGACTTCGAGGAACGCGATTCAGCCTCCGCGACGCGGACGAATTCATCGCGAAGCTCGCTCAAAGCCGGGATTCGGCGTTGCTTGTCGGCATCGTGAGTCATGCGTGTCTCTCCTCGACATAGGGAATCGCCTCAAGGGCGGCGGCGAGCGCCTTGAGCCCGCGGGAGACGCGCGCCCGCGCCGCCTGCTCCGAAATGCTCAGGCGCCTTGCGACCTCGGGATAGGGCAGCTCGTCGACGATCCGGAGCTGAAGCGCGTCGCGATGAGCGCGAGAGAGCCGCCCCAGCTCCACGCGCAGGGCGGTTCGCAGGGCGCCGAGTTCGGCGAGCTCCTCGATCCGGGCTTGCTGCTCCTCATCGACCCGCGGGGGTTCTATGCCGAGGCGCCTGAGCGCCTTCCGCTCCGCCCTGCCCTTCCTGAAGTATTGGGCGAGCTGGCGCTTGGCGATCCGGTACAACCAGGCGGCCGCCGCCTCGTCGGTCGAGCCCCGAAAGCGACGCCGCGCGAGGTAAGCCTGCGCGAAGGTCTCAGCGGTCAGGTCGAGGGCGACGTCGGCGTCGAAGACGCGCTTGGTCAGGTACGCGAGCAGGGCCTCGGCGTGCTCGTCGTAGAAGCGGGCGAAGGCTTCCGGTTCTCGCGTCGACCGCCGCAGCGCTTCGGCTCCGCCTTCACCGCCCATCCGTCTCCTTAGTGCCTCAAGGGGGTCACGCTGTGACAGGCTCGGGCTCTCGACACCTCAATCGACCGGATCAATAGTGGTCGTCGAGGTGACCCTGGTCGTGGCCGTCCAGATGGCGAGCGTTCACGTCGTTGGACATGCATGAGCTGTCGAAGTCCGAGTGGTCCAGTCCCACTGAGTGGCCGATCTCCTCGCACACGACCTCCAGGGTCTCGTTGTAGTTCTCAGGGATGGCCGAATAGCTGGTGTTGATGTGCGCGTGGCCCTCGTCGCAGTTCTGGGGGGAGTTGAAAACGTGGCACTCGTAGAACCCCCGCGGGCGATTGGTCCCGTAACCGAAATCGTTGATCCGCACGTCTACGGTGTCGCACGCGTCGTGGGCGGCTGACAGGCTCGTGGTGATGTCCGTCGGTTCGATGTCGTGCGAGTCGTTGGCGTGGAAGGCGTCGTGAGTATTCGCCTGCATGGCGCACTGGTTGAACCACACGTTCGAATCGCCCGCCTTGTAGGAGTTATCGGTGGTATTCCAGTTGGATCCGGTGCCAACACCGACCAGGGTCCCCAACAAGACGCCTGCCCCTAAGGCAGCAAGACCAGCCGCCACCGTGCGCATCCGATTCCTTCCCTTGCTCACCCGTGCTTCCGCGCGTCGTTTGGGCGACTACCTTCGTCGCGTCTGACACAAGTATCCAACGCCCACGAGCAGTAATCAACTGACTAAGTTACAGAAAAGAGTGCAAAATGCGTTTCTTCTGTCATCCATCAAGGTGTCAAGCTCCGTTCGGTGATCCTCTAGCTCAACGAGGTTGTTGCTACTCGCGGCTAGTCAGCAGGACCGGCGGCCGTCCCTGCGTTCGCGTGCCGAAGCCCAAGCGTTGAGGTTCTGGATCGCTCGCTCGAGCCCAACGGTCCGGACATCGAAGTCGCGCTGGGCGAGGTGGACCCGGTACTCGAGGAAGTACTTCGGCTCGATTCGAAGAGCCCGAGCGCACTCCTCCATGAGTCTCGGCGAAGGGGGGCGCTCGCCGGCCACGGCCCTTCGCAGCGTCTCGTAGTGGATCGCTAGCTCTGCTGCAAACGCCGCCCAGCTCGGTTTGCCTGAGGCAGTCGCGTAGTCCTGCTCGATCAGGAGGGCGCGCAGCGCGCTTGGGAAAGGTTCGGTTGTCTCCATCGCCGCAGCCAGGCCGCCTCGTTGTGAACGGAATCGTATTCGAACCGTCGGCTAGGCTAGGTCAAAGGCTTGGACTCATTTACGGGGATTCGAGACGGCGGCGAAACGACGTTCACGACCCAGCGGACTCACTCCACGCCCCGCGTCCTTAGGGGTCGAGCGCCAGCGACTCGAGCAGCAGCTCCGACATCTCCCGTAGCTCGATCTCGTCCTGGTGGCCGGACGTCTTGATCGCGTCCTCGTACATGGTCACGTCCTTGGGGCACGTGACGACGAAGTAGTCGATCGCCCCGAGTCCGACGGCCTCGTCGATGCGGCTCTCGCTCGGCCGCTGCGCGTCTTCCGCGCGGAGCTCCTTCATCCAGATGCGGCCGCCGCCGGCGCCGCAGCAGAAGGAGTTGTCGCGGTTGCGCGGCATCTCGACGAGCTCGCAGCCGGCGGCTGCGAGCACTTGCCGCGGCTCCTCGTAGACGCCGTTGTAGCGGCCCAGCGTGCACGGGTCGTGGTAGGTCACGCGGTAGCCGAGGCCCTTGCGCGGGGCGAGCCGGCCGCTCTCGAGGAGTTCGAGCAGGAGCTGGGAGTGGTGGAGCACTGTCCAGCTCCCCCCGAGCTGCGGGTACTCGTTCTTGAGGGTATTGAAGGTGTGGGGGTCCGTGGTGAGGATCCGGTCGAAGCGGCAGCCGGAGATGGTCTCGATGTTCTCCTCGGCGAGGGAGGACCAGAGGCCCTCCTCGCCGGCGCGCCGGACGTCGTTGCCCGCCGTGCGCTCCCCGTCGTAGAGGATCCCGAAGTCGACGCCGGCCGAGCGGAGGATGCGCGCCAGCGCCTGCGTCACCTTCTGGTTGCGGGGGTCGAACGAGGCGTAGTCGCCCACGAACCAAAGCAGCTCGGCTCGCTCCTTGCGAATGTCTTTCACCTCGAAGTCGAGCTCCTTCGCCCAGCGTGCGCGCTTGCGTTTCGCCTCGCCGAAGGAGTTGCCCGAGGTGTGGATCGTTTCCAGCGTCTGTTGGAGCTGGCCGTCCATCTCGCCGCGCTCGACGAGCGCGCGGCGCATCTGGTTGATGATCGGCACGTGCTCGATGCCGACGGGGCAGATCTCGACGCACGCCATGCACTGCATGCACGACCAGAGCGTCTCCGGCCTGATCGTTCCGAGGATGTCGGCGTGTTCGGGGAAACGGGGCGGGATCCCGAGCGCGGCCCGGTTTCCCAGCGCTCCCTCCGCCACCTCCCGCAGGTCGAGGACGAGGTCGCGCGGTGAGAGCGGGTAGCCGCTGGCCGTCGCGGGGCACGCTGCGTGGCACTTCCCGCACTTCGTGCAGGCGTCGAGGTTGAGGAGGTGCTTGGGCGCGAGCGCGTCGATGGTCGCGTAGCCCACCTCCTCCGGCTTCGCGTCGGGCGGGAGCGGGAGCAGCGTGCTCCCGGCGCGCTCGTCCTTGACCGCGACGCCGGCAGGGGCGGTGAGCATGTGCACGGCCTTCGTGAACGGGATCGAGGAGACCCAGAAGAGGGCGAAGACGCCGTGCACCCACCAGATCGTTGCGCGCGCAGACTCGGCGGCGGCGCCCTCGAAGCCGAGCCCGATGAACGCCTGGCCGACGAGCCAGCCGAAGGGAGCCCATACCTCGAAGTCCGGGTCGTCGGCAGCGATGCGGAAGGACTCGAGCAGGAAGCCTGTGAGGGCGAGGAAGAAGAGGCTCCCGAGGAAGACCCAGTCGCCGACGCGGTAGACCTTCGCCTCGCGTGCGAGCGGGGGCGCCGGCTCGATCGGCCGCCAGTACGAGAGGCGAAAGGGACGGAGCAGGCCGCGCTTGACGGCGAAGACGACGAGCCCGACCACGAGCGCGAAGCCGAAGACGTCGAGGAAGAGCGAGTAGCCGAGGTAGAACCAGCCTTTCCAGAAGTCGAAGCCGAGCACGGGCTCCGCGAAGTCGTCCTGGAAGGCGAGGATCGCCGTCCCTGTGAAGAGAACGAGGAAGCCGTAGAAGACGAGCAGGTGCGCGAGTCCCGAGAACGGGTCGCGGCGGCGGATCCAGGCGTGGGTCGCGACGATGCGGGCGGTGCGCAGGGCACGCTCGCGGGGGCTGCCGATCGGCGTCCGCGTGCGCCCGCGACGGTACTTGAGCACGAGGCGCGTGACGCCTAAGGCGAAGATCGCCACGGAGACGCCGATCAGGCAGTACCAGAGGACGATCTGCCAGGTCTCGAGGCCCGCGAAGGTCTCGCGCGTCTCCTCGGCGCCCAGCAGGACGGGCATCAATACAGCTTCTCGAGCTCCTCGGCGACCTCGAAGAGATCGGCGACCGCGCCGTAGTGGGCGACGTTGAAGATGGCGGCCTCCGGGTCGGTGTTGACGGCGATGATCGTCCCGCTCGTCTTCATGCCCGCGAGGTGCTGGACGGCGCCGGAGATCCCGAGCGCGAGATAGACCTTCGGCTTCACCGTCTTGCCGGACTGGCCTACCTGGCGCGCGCTGGGCATCCAGCCCGCGTCCACGATCGGCCGCGAGACGGAGAGCGTCGCGCCTATCGTCTTCGCGAGCTCCTCGAACTGCTCGAGGTTCTCCTTCTCGCCGATCCCGCGGCCGACCGAGAGGAGGAAGTCGGCGGTCGTGATGTCGACGTCCGCCGCCTGCACCTCGACCCAGCCCTGGTGGCGGGCGCGCGAGCCGTCGGCGGGGACGGCGACTTCGGTGACGGTGGCCGCGCCCGAGCCCTCGGCGGGAGGCCAGGCCGTCGCGCGGAGGAGGAGCACGACCTGGTCGTGCCCGGGGAACTCGACCTCGCCGTTCACCTTCGCCCCGTAGTAGGAGCGCTCGGCGACGAGCGCCCCGGCCTCGTCGCGGACCGCAAAGACGTCGGAGGCGAAGCCGAGCCCGAGCTTCGCCGCGAGCGCCGGCCCGTACGCCATCGCGTTGACCGTGAAGCCCAGGAGGATCGCGCGCGGGCTCCGCTCCTCGATCAGCCGCTCGACGACCTGCTGGTAGACGTCGTTCTCGAACTCCTCCTGGTCGATGGGGACGGCGAGGATCTCGTCCACGCCGTCGACGTTGACCGCGTCCGTGAAGCCGGACGGGTCCCTGGCGAGGACGGCGACGGCGACGGGCCCGCCGAGCTCGCGGGCGGCGCTGATCAGCTCGAGGGTGACCGGCCGGAGCTCGCCACGGACGTGCTCGGCGACGACGAGGATGCTCATAGGCCGACCGGCCTATGAGCGTGGGGAGGGGGTGTGGGGGAACCGGGAGGTTCCTCCACGGGATCGAAGAAGGGGGTCCGTGGGGGAAACATGGTTTCCCCCACGGGAGCGAGCCGAAGGCGAGCGACGCTCATTTCTGTGCTCTCCCGTGCGCTCTCGTCACGATCCGCGCGCCCTGCCTGCGGATCTTCGCGGTACGCTCGAAGCGGGTGGTGGTCCGGGGTGGCCCCGGGGAGCAGCCGCCCGCTCACCCTGCCGTCCTCTCGTCGACGATCTCTTTGATCCGGCGTGCGATCTCGGCCGAGCTTCCGCCGATCATCTCGGCGCCCTCGCCCTTCGGGGGCACGAACATGTTCCGCACTCGGGCGGCCGGTGCCCCGAGTTCCCCGGCCTCGCGCACCTCGACCTCCTTCTGCTCCGCTTGCTTGATCGCCCGCAGCGTCGCGTAGCGCGGCTCGTTGATTCCCGTCTGGATCGTGAGCAGGCACGGAGTGTCCACCTCGACGACGTCCACGAGCCCACCCTCGAGCTCCCGGTGGACGGTCGCCGTGCCGTCGCCGAGCTCGAGCTTCGTCACCACGGCCACCCGCGGGAGGCCGAGGAGCTCCGCGAGCGCGGTGCCCGTGGCCGCTTGCACCGCGTCGCTCGACTGGACGCCGCAGAGGACGAGGTCGGGGCTCTCCCCCCGCACGACCTCCGCGAGCGCCCGCGCCATCGTGATCGGGTCGGCGCCCGCGAGCTCCTGGGACCACACCCGCACGCCGCGGTCCGCGCCCATGGCGAGCGCGCGCCGCATCGCGTCCTCCGCGTCCTCGTCCCCGGCCGAGACGACGACGACCTCGCCGTCGCCCGCGGCGTCGCGGACGCGCAGCGCCTCTTCGGTCGCGTAGGAGTCCCACTCGTTGAGGGCGTGGTCGAGATAGTCCGGATCGACGTCCCGCTCGTCCTCGGTGAACTCGACCTCGTCCCCGAGGGCGCCGACCTGCTTTACACAGACGACGATCTTCACGAGCTACGCGAGCACAGCTTCGCGCTCGACGACGCGCCGCTCGCGCTTGAACGGCAGCGGCACCTCCGGGTTGTCGGTGTCGATCTCGCGGGCGAGCCGGTGACCGGAGAAGACGGCGTCGGCGATGAGCCGCGGCGCCTCGCAGTCGCCGATCCGGTAGACACCCGAGATGCCCTCGGCCGCGAGCGTGTCTAGCCCGACCTTGTCCTTCAGCTCGCGGTAGAGCGCCTCATTCGAGCGGCGCTGCGTGACGAGCACGACGGCGTCCACCGCGAACTCGTGCTCGTGACCCTCCTCGTCGTACACGTGGCTCGCCAGCACGCGCCCCTGCTCGAACTTGGTCGGCATGTGGTACGTGACGACCTCGACGCCGAGCTTGTGCAGGATCCGGTGCTGGTTCGGCGCCTCGAGCGTGAAGTGCATGTACGGCGCGATGTGCCCGAGGTGCGTCATGAGCGTGACCTTCTTGCCCTCGCCCGCCAGCTTCTCTGCGAGTGAGACGCCCATGAAGTAGCCGTCGTTGTCGAGGATCAGGACGCTCTCGCCGGGCACGGCCTTGCCATCGTCCATGATCTGCTCCGGCGTGAGCTGCCAGTCGAGGCTCGAGTCGGCGCCCGGGATCGTGTCGTGCGTGCAGCCGTTGAGGCCGTCCGTCGCCCAGTAGCCGCCGGTGGCGATGACGACGAGCTCCGCCCCGTACTCCTTCACACCCTGCGCGTCGAGCGTCGTCGAGGGGATGAACTGGACGTTCTTGAGCTTGTCGATCTGGATCTTGCGGTAGTTGACCACGCGCGCCCATTCGCCGAGGCCGGGGAGCTGAGGGATCCAGCGCATGATCCCACCCATGTCGTCCGCCGCCTCCACGAGGTGCACGCGGCGCATGCCCCGCTTGCCGAGCACCATCGCGCACTCCATCCCCGCCGGGCCGGCGCCCACGACGAGCACGTCGTTGTCGGCGTTTCTGGCGGGCTCGAACTTCTCCGGATGCCACCCGCGCCGGTACTCCTCGCCCGCGGTCGCGTTCTGCGTGCAGATGAGCGGCGGGCCGCCGATCTCCCAGCGCGAGATGCAGATGTTGCAGCCGATGCAC
>JAIBJN010000103.1 GCA_020029595.1 Actinomycetota bacterium
CGCGTGGCCGGGACTGTGGCCATCCACCTCTACGAGATGGAGATGCAGCCGGACGGGAGCTACGTCTGCAACACCTTCATCGGCGCGGGGCTCGAGAGCCTGCTCGGGCCGCTGCCGCAGGGCCGCACGCCGGAGGCGGCCTGGGAGGACGCCGTCCATCCCGACGACCGCGACGCGTACGACGACTGCTACGAGGAGATCGAGCGCGGCGAGCCCTTCGAGATGGAGTACAGGCTCGTCGGGTACGACGGGCGCACGCGCTGGGTGTGGGACCGGATGCACTCCCGCCGGACCGAGGACGGGCGGCTGCTCGTGGACGGGATCGTCGTCGACATCACCGAGCGCAAGTTCGCGGCCGAGGCGCTGGCCGAGGCCCAGCGGCAGCTCAAGCACATCGCCTACCACGACCCGCTCACGGGCCTCCCCAACCGGATTGCCTTCCAGGAGCGGCTCGAGGAGGCGCTCGCCCGCGCCGCCGGTGCCCGCACCGAAGCGGCCGTCCTCTTCGTCGACCTGGACGACTTCAAGCTCATCAACGACAGCTTCGGCCACGCGGCCGGCGACGAGCTCCTGCGCGCCGTCGCCGGGCGCCTGCGACGGGTGACCCGCACCGGCGACGTCGTCGCCCGCCACGGCGGCGATGAGTTCCTCCTCCTCATTGGCGACATCGAGCCGGCCGGCGCGACCGCCGAGCTCGTCGGAGCCCGCGCGGTCGCCGAGGCGGTCGCCCGCAAGATCCGGCGCGCGCTGCGGGCGCCGTTCGTGGTCTCCGGCGTGGAGATCTTCGTGAGCGCGAGCACCGGCATCAGCCTCTTCCCGTGCGACGCGAGGGATACGGAGACGCTGCTCAAGCACGCCGACGCGGCGATGTACAAGGCCAAGGACGAGGGCCGCGACCGGCACGAGGTCTACGCGCTCGACGGCGGCAACGAGCACGCCCAGCTCTCGACGGCGGGGCGCCTGCGCGGCGCTCTCGAGCGCGAACAAGATCTCGTGCTCCACTACCAGCCGCTCGTCCGGCTCGATACAGGCGCCATCCTGGGCGTCGAGGCGCTCATCCGCTGGCAGGACGGCGAGCGGTTCCTCCAGCCGGCCGACTTCCTCCCTCTCGCCGAGCGCACCGGCCTGATGGGACGCCTGAGCGACTGGGTGATCGCCGAGGCCTGCAAGCAGGCGACGCAGTGGCGGGACGACGGGCTCGACCTCTACGTCTCGATCAACCTCCCAGCCTCCTTCTGGCAGCCGACCGCCATGCGCCACGTGCTCGCGACCATCCAGGCCTTCGGGCTCAACCCCGACCGGCTCATGGTCGAGTTCACCGAGTCGGCTCTTGCGGTGGACGGCCGCCGGAACATGGAGCCCATCCTCGCCGAGCTCCACGAGCGCGGCCTTCGGCTCGCCATCGACGACTTCGGGAGCGGGCACTCGTCGCTCAGCCGCCTCAACCAGATGCGCGTTTCGACGCTCAAGATCGACCGCTCGTTCGTGCACGGCCTCCAGGACGACGACGGCACGGCCTTGCTCACCGCCTCCATCGTCCAGCTGGCGCGCAATCTCGGGCTCGAGCCGCTCGCCGAGGGGATCGAGACGGAGGAGCAGCGCGGCTTCCTCCTCGGGCACGGCTGCGAGCTCGGGCAGGGATTCCACTTCAGCCGCCCGGTGCCCGCCGACGAGATTGCGGCGCTCTACCGCGCGAGCCGCGCGGACGGCCTCTCCCAGTCGGCCGCGTAGCCCCGCCTCGGCCGATTCGGCCATCTTGCGGTCACCTCGAGCGGCCGCGACGATCCGAAGATGATCTGGCGACGGCCGCAGCCTGCCTCCGAACCCGAGATTTCCCACGACGAGGTCGTCGAGATCTTCGAGGCGCTCGCTGACATCAAACGGAACACGCTGGACATCCTCGCTATCCTCGGAGAAGAGGAGGACGACGATGAGCCGTAAGAGCCGCAAGCCTCACTGGATGCCCCAGGAGGAGTGGGATGAGTGGATCGCGGGCGAGGAGGAGCGCGACCGCCAGCTCTGGGAACGCATCAAGAAGCTGAAGGCCGAGCAGGAGGCGAGGGAGCGCGCCGAGGCCGAGGCCGCCGCTGGCCCCAAACGCCGCCGGCTCTTCGGGCTTCTAGCCCTCTGAGCCCGCCGCGGACTCCGCCCGTGCGCCCGCGCCCTTCGGGGGCGTGCGGCTCCGCAGCCAGACCGCGAGGTGCTCGACGCCCATGATCCAGACGCCGTCGCGGCGATGGGGGTCGTCGTCGCGCTGCGCCAGACACACGACCGGCGTCACCCAGCCGCCGACCTCGCCGTGGAGCCAGGCGGCGTGGTGGCGGGCGCGGCCGAGGTGCTCGAGCCGGTAGGCGCGGTTTCTCACCTCGACGAGGTACGCGCCGGAGGGCCCCTGGACGACGGTGCCGATTCGGCGACCGCGGCCGCTCAGGAAGTCGTGCTCGACCTTCCAGCCGTCCTCCGCGAGCGCGTCCAGCACGCGCCGCACGGGTTGGTCGTCGACGCCGAGGCCGAGCTTCTCGTTGCCGGTGGTGATCGCCTCGGCGACATCGTCGCGGTAGAGGAGGAGGACAACGGCGGCCAGGGCCAGCACGGTGATGACGCCCTGGACGCGGTCGACCCAGCCCCTCGCCACGGCCGTGATGATGAGCGCGTCGACCGCCAGGAAGGCGAGCGCGAGCGCGACCGCGTCGAAGGTCGCGCGCCTGGGAGACGCGCCTCCGTACGACATGACCCCTCTATCGGCCGCTCGCCGGCCTCGATTTAGAGCGGATTTACGGCGCCTCGACGCGGAGCGGCACGAGCTCGAAGCGATCCACGTCCACGAGGCCCCGGTCGGTGATCTTCAGCTTCGGGATCACCGAGAGCGCGAGGAATGCCATCGTCTGGAAGGGCGAGGGATAGGCGCAGCCGAGCGCGCGGGCGGCCTCGACGCAGGCCTCGCTTCCCTCGACGACCTCCGCCAGGGGCGCATCCGACAGCAGACCGGCGACCGGCAACGGCAGCTCCGCCTTCACGCCGCGGCTCTCGACGACGACGATGCCGCCGCCGATCTCGGAGATGCGCTGCACGGCGCGCGCCATGTCCCCGTCGTCGGCGCCGACGACGACGATGTTGTGGGCGTCGTGGGCGATCGTCGAGGCCATCGCGCCCTGCTCCAGGCCGAAGCCGCGCACGAAGCCGAGGCCGATGCGGCCGGAGGAGAGGTGGCGCTCGACGACGGCGATCTTGAGGAGGTCACGCCCCGGGTCGGCGACGGCGAAGCCGTTCTCGGCAAGCGGCTCGTCCTCGAGCGCGTCCGTGACGATCTGCCCCTCGACGAGCCCGATCACGCGCGCGGCCCCGCCCTCCCACGGGATGCGGAAGTCGTTCACGGCGACCGGCTCGATGTGCACGGTCGACTTCACCCATTCCGGCACTGCGACGCGGGGGATCTCCTCGACAGGCTTCCCCGCCTTGAGGACGACTTCGGGCTCGAAGCGCTCGAGGTCGGGGAGGAGCAGGACGTCCGCCTGGTAGCCGGGCGCGAGCGCGCCGAGATGCGTCAGCCCGTGCCAGAGGCAGGGGTTGAGGGTGGCCATGACGAGCGCGTCCTCGGGGGCCGCCCCGCGCGCGACCGCTTCGCGCACCATCGAGTTGACGTGCCCCTCCTCGGCGATGTGCTCGGGCTCGCGGTCGTCGGTGCAGAAGGCGAGCCGGTGTGGCCCGAACTCCTCGACGAGCGGCAGCAGCGCGGCCAGGTTGCGCGCGGCCGAGGCCTCCCGGATCAGCACCCACATCCCGGCGCGCAGGCGCTCGCGGCCCTCCTCGGCCGTGAAGCACTCGTGGTCCGAGCGGATGCCTGCGGCGGCATAGGCCTGGAGCTGCTTCCCGAGGACACCCGGCGCGTGCCCGTCGACGTGCGAGGCGCCGAGGGCGAGCTTCTCCAGCTCGTGCGGGTCGCCGGCGATGACGCCGGGGAAGTTCATCATCTCGGCGAGGCCGATCACGCGCTTGCGCCGGAGGAGTCCCTCGAGGTCGCCGGGGGAGAGCGCGCGCCGCGGGGACTCGAACGAGGACGCCGGCACGCACGAAGAGGCCATGAAGTAGACGTCCAGCGGCACCTGCGAGCAGAGGTCGGCGAGCCAGTGGACGCCGTCTGTCCCGAGGACGTTCGCCATCTCGTGGGGGTCGGCGACCACGGCCGTCGTCCCGAGGGGGAGCACGAGGCGCGCGAACTCGTCCACGAGGAGCTTCGAGGACTCCAGGTGCATGTGCGCGTCCACGAAGCCGGGGACGACGTAGTGCCCGTGTGCGTGGACGACCTCCCGGCCCGCGTACTCGCCAAGCCCGGCGACGTAGCCGTCGCAGACGGCCACGTCCGTCTCCAGCCACTCGCGCGTGAAGACCGACAAGACCTGTCCGCCCTGGATGACGACGTCGGCGAGCTCGTCGCCGCGCGCCACCGCGAGCCGTCGCGCGAGATCCGGCACGCGGGAACGGTATCGCGGAGGGAAGTGCGGGGCTAGCCGGTCGCCGTGAGCGGCTCGCCGTACGCGTCGTGCAGGGCGGAATCGATCTCGCTCTGAAGCGCCACCTTGAAGCGGACGCGGCGTCCGGCCGCCTCGCGCACCTGGTCGAGCCCCCGGTCGTCCGTCGGGTCGGCGACGGCGACGAGCAGCACCGAGTTGGCGAAGCCGTACCCGATCGCCTGCACACGGCGGGCGACGGCCTCCGGGACGCAGTCGACGGCCGCTTCGTCGAGATCGACCTTGGCGAGGTCGACGAAGTCGAGCTTCTCCTGCTCGGCGAGGAGCCGCGCGAGGTCGCGCTCGCGGATCCAGCCGTGCTCGAGCATGACCTCGCCGAGCCGGCGGTCGGTTTCCTGCGCCTCGACGAGGGCATCGCGCACGGTCGCAGGCCGCGCGATGCCGTCGCGGACGATCAAGCTTCCCAGAGGTAGATCCCGCAGATTCATGGAAACCCGTTTCCAAAACGGAGCGTAGGCGCGCCGTGTTCCGCGCGGGATCACTCCAACGGGTGACTGCCGAGAGTCAGCGGGTCTCGACGGCGCGCTCCGGGTCGAGGCGCGTCCCCGGGCACGCGCCCCAGAGGCCGCGGCCGGCCGCCTGCGCGCTGCGGGCCGCTTCCAGGAGCTCGTCCGCGTAGCGGCCGCGGTCGCCCTCGAAGAACCAGACGCTCGCGGCGCCGCGGAGGACGAGCTCGAGGTTGACGTTCGTCCCGTCACGGTGCACGTAGCGGAGGAGACGTCCGTAGCGGTCGACGCCGTCGAGGCCCGGGTCGGCCTCGAGGCGGACCGGCGTCCCCGGCGGCAGGAGCTCGGCGAGAGCGCGCGCGGCCTCGTCCCCGTAGCACTCCCCCTCCCTCAGCTCGGGCGTGTCGATCTGGACGAGGCGGACGCGGTCTCCTCCCTCGAGGTCGAGCGTGTCCCCGTCCACCACGCGGGCGACGGTCTCGTCGTCCTGCGCGGTCTCGCCCGAGCCCCACGAGCAGCCGGCGAGGGCGAGCGCGACGGCGACCGCGGCGAGCACGCGACCCACACCGGCATTCTCCTCTTTCGGGTAGTTGAAGGCCGCCGGGGGCGGGCGCACACTCAGACGTGGGACATCTGCGGCAATGGTTGTTCACGTCTCCAACCCCGCGTTCGTCTACGACCTCCTGGCGTCGCTCAAGCGGGCGAACTACAGCGCCTCACAGACCGGTGAGACGACGGTCGAGGTGACCATCCCGCCCTCGGCGACGATCGAGCAGGCGCGCCTCCACCTCGGCTTCTACCTCGCCAACTGGCGCGCCCGCCACCCGGGCATCGTGGCGGACATCGTGCGCTGAGCGCTCGCAACGCTCCGTAGAATCGCGGCGATGCGCGCCGCCCTCGTGGCCGAGCTCGGCCGCCCGCCGGAGCCGGGCGAGGCGCCCGACCCGGTGCGGGACGAGGGCGAGGCCCTGATCGAGGTCCTGGCCGTCCCGCTCAACCCGATCGACGTCAACGTCGGCGCCGGCCGGTTCTACGGCGGGCACCCGCCTCTCCCCTACATTCCCGGCTGCGAGGGCGTCGGGCGTGTGCTCGAGGCTGACACCCTCGAGCCGGGGACGCTCGTCTGGGCGCACGGCGCCGGCATGGGTGTGCGGCGCAACGGCGCGCTCGCCCAGCTGCTCTCGGTTCCAGAGGACGTCGTCGTGCCGGTGCCAGGCGGGGTCGACCGGGCGCTCGCCGGCGCGGTCGGAATCGCGGGCGTCGCGGGCTGGCTCTCGGTCGCGGTGCGCGCGCCCGTGCGGGAGGGCGAGACCGTGCTCGTCCTCGG
>JAIBJN010000104.1 GCA_020029595.1 Actinomycetota bacterium
CGAGCGGCTCGAGAGCCTGAACGACGAGCACGGGATCTGGGACTGCACCCGGTGCTACTTCTGCAACGAGCGCTGCCCGAAGGGCGTCGACCCGCGCGACGCGATTGCCAAGCTCGGGGCGGAGTCGATCAAGGCGGGGATCGACCGCGACATGGGCGCGAAGCACGCCAGGTGGTTCGTCCACTCGGCCAAGACGACCGGGTGGCTGCGGGAGACCGAGCTCGTGCCCAAGACGCAAGGCGTCGCCTCGGCGATCAAGGAGACGAAGTTCGCCCTCAACCTCTTCAAGCACGGGAAGGTGCCGCTCGTCCCGCACGTCGCCAAGAACGTGCAGGAGGCGCGCGCCCTCTACGAAGTCGTCAAGGCTCAGGGCCGCGACGGCGCGGCCGGGATCGTTCAGGGCGAGCGGGCGCTCGGCCGCCTCGAGCCGAACCACGAGCCGAAGGAGGGGAGATGAAGGTCGCCTACTACAAGGGTTGCCTCGCGTCTCTCTCCGCGAAGGAGCTCGACACCTCGACGCAGGCGCTCGCGCCGAAGCTCGGGATCGAGCTCGACGAGCTCGAGTCGGTCACCTGCTGCGGCGCGGGCGATATCCACGAGGCCGAGCCGGACTACTACCTCCACTTGAACGCGCGCATCCTCGCCTACGCGGAGGCGACCGGCTGCGACACGCTGATGACGATCTGCAACGTCTGCACGCTCAACCTGCGGCAGGCGAACCACCAGCTCCAGGGCGACGAGGCCCTCAGGATCCGAGTGAGCGAGAACCTCGAGAAGGTCGGCGCACCTCCCTACGGCGGCTCGGTCGAGGTGAAGCACCTTCTCTGGCTCATTGCCGAGGGGGACGGCTACGAGAAGCTCAAGCAGGTCGCGCACAAGGGCCTCAAGGGGCTCAAGGTCGCGCCCTTCTACGGCTGTCAGATCCTGCGCCCGTCGAAGCTGCTCGGCTTCGAGGATCCCGATCGCCCGCATTCGCTCGAGGCGATCATCGAGGCGTGCGGCGGGGAGGCGATCGACTACCCGGCGAAGATCAAGTGCTGCGGCTTCCCGATCATTCAGGCGCGCGAGGAGACGGCGCTCGGCGAGCTCATCCAGCCGATTCAGCAGTCGATCGAGGCCGGTGCTGACGCGATGGTGACGCCCTGCCCGCTCTGCCACCTGTCTCTGGATGCGTGGCAGTCCAAGCTCGAGAGGCAGACGGGGGAGCGCTTCCGGATGCCGATCCTCCACCTCTCGCAACTCGTCGGCGTCGCGGCCGGGCTCGACGACTCCGAGCTCAAGTTCAAGCGCCACGTCGTCTCGGTCGAGCCCGTCCTCGAGAAGATCGAAGCGCCGTAGACGGTCGCGGCAGGGGTCGCCTTAGAATCTCATCGTGCCCAGGCGCCTCGTCCTGCTCGCGCTCGCGGCGGCCGCGGCTGCCGTCGTCGTGCGCCGGCGGGCCCCGTCCGGAGACCACTCGCGGAACGGGGGCTCGCAGCAGCGCGCCGCAGAGCTCCGCCGCGAGCTACAGCGGGAGTAGGGATGGCCGCCGTCGGCCTCGGCGCCGCCGCGGTGGCCGCCGCAGCCGCGGCAGGGCTCGGCTGGGCGCTCTTCGAGGCTCAGTGGGTCGAGCTCGTCGAGCGCGATGTCGGCATCCGCGGTCTTCCGCGGGAGCTCGACGGCTTCCGAATCCTCCACATCTCCGACTTCCATCTCGGGACGTTCTCTCTCAACGGCCGTACGCTCGGGAAGGCGGTTGCCTGGGCAGCCGACCGGGATCTGGACCTGGTCGCGATCACCGGAGACCTCGTCAGCCGCGAGCGCGGAGAGCGGACGTTACGCGAGTCGCTCGGTCGGCTCCGCGCCCGCCACGGGATCTACGCCGTGCTCGGGAACCACGACGTGGCGGCGACGCGTGATCCCTTCAGCCGCGCGGCCGAGCTCGCCGGCCTCCGCGGGGAGGGCGCGCAGCTGCTCGAGCACGCCTCGGTCACCTTCGACGTCGGCGGTCGGACAGTGCAGGTGGCCGGAGGCGACCCGAGGCGCTTCCGCGAGCCGCACGGGACGCTCTCCGACCGCGAGGCGGACCTTCGCATCCTCCTCGTCCACTTTCCGGACCCCGTCGGCAGCCTCGCTCCGGGCGACTTCCACCTCGTCCTCGCCGGCCACCTCCACGGCGGGCAGATCTGCGTCCCGACCCCACGCGGCAAGGTCCGGCTGGAGCATCTGCGAGCGCCCTACTGGGAGGGACTCTTCGAGCTGCCCTCGGGGTCGCTCCACGTCTCGCGAGGCGTGGGAACGAGCTTCGTGCCGTTCCGCTTCCTCGCCCGGCCCGAAGCGACGATTCTCACGCTCGGCGCACGCCAGTAGACTCGCTCGCGGGATGGCCTACCGCCTCTCCCCGGTCACGCGGGCGTCGATCGAGGGCGCCCCGGCGCCCTGCGTCGACTGCGTCTTCTGGCAGTCGCGGAGCGGCCGGCCGGCGACGAAGGCCCGCTGGGCCGAGCGGCTCGAAGAGGACTGGGGCGCGTGGGGGACGCTCTACCAGGGGGAGGGCGACCGGCTCCTCGGCTTCGTCCAGTACGGCCCGGCCCCCCAGTTCCCGCGCGCGTTCGAGCTGCCGGCGGGGCCGCCCTCCTCGGATGCCGTCCTCGTCACGTGCGCCTACCTCGTCGACCTCTCGACCCCCTGGGTGCTCCAGAGCCTCTTTCTCGCCGCCATCGGAGAGGCGCGGGACCGAGGGTTGAAGGCCATCGAGACCTTCGGTTACCGCTACCCGGAGGGAGAGTCGAGCTACGAGCGGTTCCTCGTCCACCGGACGGTCTTCCCCTCGGACTTCCTGGCCGACTTCGGCTTCGTCGCGCTCCGCTGGGAGGGCGACGTCTGCCTCGCGCGGCTCGAGCTCGGCGGGCTCCAGCCGGTGGAGGAGGGCCCCACCGCCCGCGCCTGGCGGAAGGTGAAGGAGGCGTTCGTCCCCGCGCCCGTGCCCCAGCGGCCGTAAGGCGCGGCCGCTTCTGACGTCTTGTACGGGGCAGCCGTCCAGTTCACGATTGCTCTGTGTTCTTCCGACGGACCGCGTACGAGCCGGTGATCGACCGGGAGGACGGGCGGACTATCATCTGGTTGCTGGCCGACATCCGAACCGAGCCGGAGGCGATACACACGCTCTTAGTGGACGACGATGGCGAAGAAGCCGCTGAGAACTCTTGAAGAGCAGGCAGCCTGGGACGAGCGCACGCGGCTCATCCAGGACCGGATCGCCTACCACGAGCAGAAGCTCCGGGAAGAGCGCCTCGCCCGTGAGCGGCAGCGAGCCCGTCTGCGCCGGCTTTCTTTCGGCCTTCTCGGCCGTAGCTAGGAGGGTTTGGCGAAACGCAGGCTGTGCCGCCGGGCCGCGCTGCTCGCCCCGAGGCGGCGTCCTCGGTCGCGCCCGTAGCTTCAGGCTACGAGCGCGGGTGGGTGGGTTCCCTATCAGTGGACGAGTTCGCGCAGCGAACTCGTCCTTGCCTCGGAACGACCATCGCACCCCGGCGACGAGCGACGTTCCGCCAAACCCTCTCTAGGCGTTGTCGAGGACGGTGAACAGCGTCAGCTGGAGACCGTCGGGCGTCCGCAGGCGTACGTTGCGGTGCCGCCAGGGCGTGACGACGGGCCCGCCGATCGCCTCGGCGCCGCCGCCGACGAGCTCCCGCGCCGTCCGCTCGGAGTCCCCGACCTCGAGGGCGAGGCGGATCGGTCCCGAGACCCGCTCACCGACCTCGACGCGGTCGATCAGCTCCGCCTGGGCCACCGAGAGGAGCTCGAGCGTCGCGCGGCCGGCTCCGAGGACCGCGCCGCGGCCACTCGGCTCGTCCCAGGCCTCCAGTACCGGCAGGCCGAGCACGTCGCCGTAGAAGCTGAGTGCCTCCTCGTAGTCCTCGACCGTCAGTGCGAGCCGAAGCTCATACACGGGGTTGGCCGGACGGCGGTCCGCCTTCCCGCCTGCCGCGAAACGTTCGAACGGCTCGTCAGCGCCGGAGGTGGGCGCGTGCTCGACGGGCGTCGGCCCGGAAAAGCGCAGGAGCGCCTGCAGCTCGGCGGCGGCCGGCTCCAGCTCGAACCCGGCGCCGGCCGCAACCTCCTTCGGCGCCGCGTAGACGATCCGCGAGACGCCGACCAGGGTTGCGGCCGCCTGGCACATGGGGCACGGCTCGCAGCTGGAGACCACCGTAGCGCCGGTTAGGTCTGGGCTGCCGAGCCTCCGGCAGGCGGCGCGGATCGCCTCCACCTCTGCGTGGGCCGTCGGGTCGGAGTCGCGCAACGTCGCGTTGACCCCTGTGCCGAGCACCTCTCCGTTGCGGACAACCAGCGCCCCGAACGGATGCTGCCCTGCGTCGGCGTTCTCCAGTGCGAGGCAGACTGTCTGCGCCAGGAGCTCCGGCATCGCCCTCGACATGGGAGACAAGCTACCCTAGGAGGAGACGACCGAGGGAGGCTGCGATGCCGACGACGACACGGGACCGGACGGACGAGCTTCGGGCGCTCGAGGAGCTCTGGGCCGCGCCCACGGTCGGCGAGCCGCCGGCGCTCGAGCCGGCGACGGAGACCGCGGGTCGGTTCGACCTGCCGCTTCTCCACGGCGCCTACCTCGTCTACGGGTGGGCCGCGTTCTTCGCCGTCGCCATCGCCTTCCAGCCGGACCCCGAGCCGGGCATGACCTGGCCCGCCTGGGCCGTCGCCGTGTCGTTCGTGCAGATCGGGCTGCTCCTGGGAGCCGCCGCTCTCGGCGCGCTCTTCGCCAAGGCCGGCTTCGCGACCGCAGCCTTGGCCGGCCCGCTCGGCATCCTCCTGGCCGTCAACTGCCGTGCGGCCGAGCACCACCTGGGCAACTGGTGGCTCGTGGAGCTGGGAGCCACGGTCGCGCTAACGGCCCTCGCGGCCGTCGGACTCGCCCAGCGCCTACGCCGCGAGTAAGCGTCGCCCGAGAAGGAGCTCGGCGATCTGGACGGCGTTCAGCGCAGCGCCCTTGCGCAGGTTGTCGCTGACGACCCAGAGTGCGAGGCCCTCACCGGCCGTGTCGCGGCGAATCCGCCCGACGAGGACGGTGTCCCGGCCGGCTGCGTCTTTCGGAGTCGGGAGCTCGGCCAGCTCGATGTGAGGCGCGACCGCGAGCGCCTCTCGAGCCTCCTCAGGCGAGAGCGGTCGCTCGGTGTCGATCCACACCGCCTGCGCGTGCCCGACGAGCACCGGAACGCGCACGCACGTGGCGTGCAGCGGCAGGTCGGGCAGCTCGAGGATCTTGCGTGTCTCCGCGCGGAGCTTCCATTCCTCGCTGAACTCCTCGCCCTGGAGGTCCCAGTCCATCCCGAGGTCGCCCTCGGCCGGCCCGAGGCGCCGCAGCCGCTCGATGCCGGCGTCGCCGGCGCCCGAGGCCGACTGGTAGGTGGCGAGGCGCACGCGCACGAGTCCCGCGGCCTTGTGGAGCGGCTTGAGCACGCAGGCGAGCTGCATCGCCGAGCAGTTCGGGTTCGCGACGATCTCGTTCCCGTTCAGGACATGGTCGTTGACTCCCGCGACCACGAGCGGGATGCCGTCCTGGAGCCTGTAGGCGTCGGACTTGTCGATGACGACGGCACCTCCCTGCACGGCATGGGGCACGAGCTCGCGGCTCGCGTCCGTGCCGACGGAGAAGAAGGCGAGGTCGAGGCCCCCGGCGGCGAGCGCCTCCGGCGTCGCCTCCTCGACGAGGAGCTCGCGCTCGCGGTAGCCGACGCGGGAGCCTGCCGAGCGGGAAGAGGCAAAGGCGCGCACGTCCTCGAAACCGCGCTCGGCAAGCAGCTCGAGCGTGACCGTTCCGACGGCGCCGGTCGCCCCGACGACTCCCAATCGGATCTCACGCATGGTGCCGCTCCGCCTGAGGGGACCCGAGGTCGAAGACTTCGTGGAGCGCGCGCACTGTCCGCTCGACGGCCTCGTGCGGGACGTAAAAGGCGATCTTGATCGGCGACGTAGCGACGAATTTCGGCTCGACGCCGAGCTCGCGGAGCGCGGCGAAGGTGCGCGCCGCGACTCCCGGATGGCTCTTCATGCCCGCGCCGACGACGCTCACCTTGCCGAGCCCGTCCTGCTCCGCGAAGCGGGCGCCGAGGCCTGCGAGGGCCTGCTCGGCCTGCGCGCGGTCCTCGACCGGCGCGGAGAAGACGATGCGGGAGTCCATCTGGATGATCGTGTCCACGTTCACCTCGGCGGCCGC
>JAIBJN010000105.1 GCA_020029595.1 Actinomycetota bacterium
CACCCCGAACGCGACCGACTCCACGTCGGCGACGGCCGCGTCGAGGTCCTCGGCGAGGTCGCTCTTGTTGAGCACGATCACGGGCTGCGCGCCACTCTCCCAGCCCGCGGCGAGGTAGCGCTCCACACGCCGGACGTTGAGGTCGTCGTCGAGGGCGCTCACGAGGAAGACGACGTCGACGTTCGCGGCGACCACCTGCTCGACCGTCTCGGTGCCTGCCGCCTTGCGAGAGAACGCGGTCTCGCGGCTCAGGACGGCGTGGATCGTCGCCGCGGCGGCCTCAGGCCGGTCCCGCACGGCGACCCAGTCGCCGACCGCTGGCAGGTCGGCCCCGCTCGCGGCGGTATGGCGGACGCGGCCGGCGACCTCGGCGGGTCGCTCGCCGCGCACCGCGTAGACGACGTACGAGCCGCGGTGCTGCGCGGCCACGCGGGCCGGCTCGAATCCTTCCGCGGCGTACGGCTCGAACTCTTCTTCGCGGCTCGGGCTCCACCCGAGCGCGGTCATGTCGTAGGGCAACCTGAGGCTCCTTTGCGTTGCAGGGGCTGAGACGCGGGTGTCCGCGGTCTCGATCGAGGCGTCGGAGGCTCGGCTGCTAGAGGAAGCCGTCGGGACCGCGGAGAGAGGACAGTGGGGCAACTTCCATTGTCGACCTCCCTTCGTCGCGGTACCGGGTCGGGAGAAGTCTAGATGCTTGACCGGCGATCCGCCTACTCGCGAACCACCGGCCAAACATCAAGCCGACCGGCACGCTGTTATCAGCCGCCCAGGCCGCCGAAGACGGCGAAGGGGTTTTGCGGCGTGACCTCCCAGACCATGCCCCCGCCCGGCTCGACCTCGACCTCGGCGCCGTCCGGCGCCTCCGCTCGCAGCCGCTCCGCGAGCGCCGTCGCCTCGTCGTGGTTGACGGCGCCGACCAGGAGGAAGGTGGAACGGCGGGTCACGGGGATCCCCTCTCCTTCGAGGCGGTCGGCCAAGGCCGTGGTCGCGTCGTGGCTCGGAAGCGAGACGCGCACCTCCCACTCTGCGTGCCCGCTCGAGAGCGACTCCGCCGCCTCGCGCTCCTGCTGGCGCTCGTGCTCCGCCTGCACCTCCTCCTCGGACTGCGGCAGCGGGAGCGACGCGTCCTTCCAGTCCTGCTCGACCGGATGCCAGCGCTCGAGGGCGATCCGCGCCTGGCGGCCCTCGGAGGAGAGGTGCGCGCGGACGATCCCCTCCGCGTCGCGGGCAAGCGCCTCGGTGTCGGCGTACAGGAACACGCGCGGCCCGTCCCGGCTCACCACGACCCGGCCGCCGAGCCGGTCGCGCTCCTCCGCCTCGAAGCGGCGGGCCGAGAGCCACTCGACGAGCTGCGTGCCGTCGCCCTCGTCGTCGAAGTCGATGGTGAGGCGCCAGTCGTCTGCCACAGGCCAATTCCTACCAGACGCCTCGCAGGAGGTCGGCGATCTCCGCTGCGGAGGCGGGACGAGGGTTCGCCTTCGCCCCGGCACGCTCCGCGGTCGCCTCGGCCACGAGCGGCAGGTCCGCCTCGGGGACGCCGAGGTCTCGCAGCCGCTCGAAGCCGGCCAGGCGGGCAAGCTCCTCCACCTTCGCCGGCGGGTCGTCGGCGTTTCCGATCGCCTCGCCGAACCGGGCGATCTCCGCAGCGGCGACCGGCTCGTTGAACCGCAGCGCGGGCGGGAGGCACACGGCGTTGAGCGCGCCGTGCGAGACCCCGTAGCGGCCTCCGAGCGCCTGCGCCATCGCGTGCCCGAGGCCGAGGCCCGCCCCCGCGAGCGCGGCGCCGGCGTGCATGGCGCCCTCGAGGAGCTCCCGGCGCGCCTCGCGGTCCCTCCCGTCGGCGAGCACGCGCGGAAGCGACGAGGCGATCAAGCGCGCGCCGGCGAGCGCCTCGCGGTCGGCCTCCGGGTTCCGCCCCTTCACGTAGAGCGCCTCCGCGGCGTGGGCGAGCGCGTTCAGCGCGGTGCCTCCGCTCTCGCCTTCCGGGAGCCCGAGCGTCAGCTCGGTGTCGTAGACGATGCCCTCGACCCGGGCGCCCCCGCCGCCGAGCTTGACCCCGCCCTCCTCGTCGCGGACGCCGAAGCCTCGCGTCCACTCGGCCCCCGAGTACGTCGTCGGGATGGAGACGACTGGGAGCCCGGTCCCAGCGCTGACCGCCTTGGCCGTGTCGATCGCGCTCCCGCCGCCGAGCCCGACAAGCCCATCGGCGCCCTCGGCCGCCGCGGTCGCCTCTTCGACTGTGTCCCTGGGAACGTGCCGGCGAACGCCCGAATACCGCCGCGCGGCGGGAAGGTCGAAGCCCTCCCACCTCCGAGTGGTGACGAGGAGCGGCTCTTGGATCCCGAGCTCAGCCAGGAGATCGGGATACGACTGGAGACCCCAGCGGACAATCACACGAGCCGCTCCCGGGCGAAGGCGAGGAAGGCCTCGGCCGCACGCGTGGGAGGCCGGCCCTTGGCGCGCACGACGTACAGCTGTCGGGAGGGATCTAGGCCCGCCACGCGTGCCGTCGCGAGCGTCCCGGCCGCCAGCTCGCCCTCGATCGCCGTGCGCGAGATGAACGCGACGCCGTAGCCGGCCGCGACCGCGCTCTTCACCGACTCCTGGAGGCCCAGCTCGAGCTTCGACTCGAGGCCCCGGAGGCGAAGGCCGGCGCGGCGCAGCTCCTCCTCGACGACCTGGCGAACGCCCGCGCCCTCCTGCATGACCACGAGCGTCTCGGAGCGCAGGTCCTCGAGTGAGATCTCACCTCCGGCGAACGGGTGGCCGGGCGGGACAGCGAGGACGATCTCGTCGCGCGCGAGCGGCTCGAAGAGGAGCGAGCGGTGGCGCCGGAGCGCGCCGACGACGCCGAGCTCGACGTCGCGTGCTGCGACGCGCTCGATGACCGCGTGGGTGTCGGAGATCGAGAGCGCGACGCGGAGGTCCGAGTGCTCCCGCTGGAACTCGCAGAGAAGGAGCGGCACGAGGTGTGCCCCCGGCCCGGTCGAGGCCCCGAGCGAGAGCGTCCCGGTGAGCCTTCCCCCGTCCGCGGAGGCCACGTCTTCGAGGAGCTGCTCCTCGAGCTGGAGCAGGCGCTGCGCGCTCCGGTAGAGCCGGCGCCCCGCCTCCGTCGGCTCGACGCGCCGACCCGAGCGGTCGAGAAGCTGCTGCCCGAGCCGCTCCTCGAGCGCACGGACCTGGAGGCTGACCGCCGGCTGCGTCACGCCGAGCCGCTCGGCCGCCTGCGAGAAGCTCTTGCGGTCGACAACGGCGCAGAACGCCGCGAGCTGCCGCGTGTCCATATAAGGACAGCTTATAGATGGAGTCAGCGCTGCCGCTAGACGGTCAGCTGCCAGGCCTGTGTGTCGACCTGGTAGCCGGCCCTGCGAAGCTCGAGGAGCGCGGCGCGGATCTGCTCGAGGCCGTCGAGGGACGGGAGGACGCGTGCCGGGTCGGCGCCGACCGGCTGGTCCTCGAGCGCCTCGAGCCCGTCCGCGAACGCCATCAGGCCGCCGACGAGGTCCGAGTGCGCGTCGTCCAGCTCGTCCCCGGGCGGGCTGAGCTGGTCGAGGTCGGAGGCCGCGTCGCGCAGGTTCTCCTGCACGCCGTAGGTCGTCATGTCGAATCCCGGGCCTGCCCTTCCCGAGCGCTCGACGCGCCGGTAGCCGGAGGCGAAGGCCTGCTCGGCCTCGAGCGACGCCGCCTGGTAGCCGACGCGATCCAGCCGCTCCCCTCCGTCATCGCGGGCGAAGCCGGACACCGCGAGCCAGCCGGCGAGGAGGATCAGGATCGGAAGGCCGACGAGCACCGCGACCGACCCGACGCGGGAGGGCTCGGCCTGCGACCGCCCTCGCACGCCGACGGCCATCCGCACGAGCCAGGCGCTGACCAGGAAGCCGAGGGCCATCGTCACGAAGGAGAAGAGCGGCGCGGTGGCCCGGCCGGAGAGCGCCAGGACGTACCAGCCTCCCATGCCCATCAGTCCGCCGGCTCCGAGCGCGGCGCACGAGCGCGAAGCCGATCACGTCGAGCGGGCTCCCGTGCCTGGGCATCGCCCCGAACCCGCGCATCAGCTCGAGGGTGGTGCCGTAGGTCCCGAGCACGCCCCAGACGAAGCCGACGGCCAGGCCTCCGACCCAGCCCCCGACGAAGACGGCGAGGCACGTAGGCCAGAAGGCCGGCCGGCCTCGGGACGCTGCGGCTCCATCCGGACCTCCATCGGCAAGCCTCGGCCTGTCCTCGACCTCCGCGCCTAGACTCCGGAGCCGATGCGGGTCTGGATCGACATCACGGCGCCGGCGCACGTGCTCGTCTTCCGGCCGCTCGTCGCGATCCTGCGTGAGCGGGGCGCGGAGGTCGAGATCACCACGCGGGAGTTCAGCCAGAACGTCGGACTCCTCCGCCTGCACGGCCTCGAGGCCGAGGTGGTCGGGCGCCACGGCGGCCGCACGGCGGTCGCCAAGGCCGTGACGATGGCGACACGCCTCGGAGCCCTCGTTCGCTGGGCGCGTGGGCGGCGCTTTGACGTCGCGCTCGCCCACGCCTCCCACCACCTGACGATGGCCGCGAGAGCGCTCCGCGTACCGAGCGCGACGACGTTCGACTACGAGTACGCCACCGTCCAGCATCAGCTCGGCCTCCGAGCGGCGAACGTCGTCCTCGTCCCCGAGGCGATCCCGCCGGAGCGGCTCGAGCGCTACGGCGTCCGACCACCGAAGCTGCGGCAGTACCCGGGCCTGAAGGAGGAGTACTACCTCTCCGACTTCGAGCCCGATCCGGGGGTGCTCGAGAGTCTCGGCCTCGACCGGGAGCGAGTCCTCGTCATCGTCCGCACCCCCTCCGACTACGCCCTCTATCACCGCACGCCGAGCCCGCTCTTTCCCCGGCTGCTCGAGCGGCTCGGCGGGAGCGAGGAGGTCCAGGCCGTCGTCCTCGCGCGAACCGCCGAGCAGCGGGCGGAGGTCGTCGCCCGCAATCTCCCCTCGCTCGTCGTCCCGGACCGCGCGGTCGACGCGCAGAGCTTGATCGCGTTTTCCGACCTCGTCGTCTCGGCGGGCGGGACAATGAATCGCGAAGCGGTCGCTCTCGGAGTGCCGGTCTACACGACTTTCGGCGGGCGCCTCGGGGCGGTGGACGAGGCGCTCATGCGGGAGGGGCGCCTGCAACGACTCACCGATCCCGACGCGCTCGAGCTCGTCAAGCGGGAGGAGAGCGCGGGCCGCGTTCGCCGCGACCCGCGCCTCTTTCTCGATCTGCTCTTGCCCGTGTAGCTGCCTGCGTTCCTAGTAGCTGTTCGGGATCTTGATGGCTAGGAGCTGCCCGTCTTCTCCCGTGGAGCTGCCCGGAACGAGGCTCGAGCCCGGTTGCTGCATCGATGAGCCGTGCGCCTGCACGTCGACCAGCCACCAGTCCTCGCCGAGGAGCGTGTGGGCGTCGATCACGCCGGACGACTCCCACGTTCCCGGGCGGAGCGGCGGGGTCGAATTCGCGTACGCGACCGGCCGGACCGCGCCTGTCTTGATGTCGTAGACGAGGATGCGGCCGTAGCCGGGATCGTTCGGCCGCCCGGGGATCGTCCCGGCCGGACCGCGGTGCTCCGAGTTCCGGTCCTCCTGGATGACGACCGAGTGCGGCGAGGTGTCGATGTTGTCGGGGTTGACGAGGTCGTCGCCCGCGTCACCGTCGAGGAGCAGGGTCACCGACGCCTGCGTCGGATCGGACAGGTCGATGTTCAGCCGGTACAGCCGGCCCTTGACGCTCTCCGAGGCGAGGCGCCCTGTGTCGGCGAAGTAAACCTCGCCGGGGCGGTGTCGCCCGACGGCGGCGTCCTCGAGACGCACGAACTTGAAGGCGCCCTTCGCGTCGGACGTGCGCTCAAGGGTGTCGCCGTTCGCGTTCTCAGCCTGCGAGACCGGGATGAACTCGCCCTCGAGCGTCTCGCCCTTGGAGATGTCGTTCGACGAGCCAACGCCGTCCGTCGGCCCCGTCGCCTTCCAGACGTAGAGGGACCCGCCGGTTCCGGAAATCGCCTCCTCCCACGTGTCCGCGATGTAGGCGTAGAGGTACGCGGCGATGTACGGCTGCGCCGCCGTCGGATCGCGGAAGTCGTCGTCCGTGGTGAGGAGGAACGCCTTCGAGAGCCGCTGGACCGGGACGTTGTTCTCGTGGAGGATGTGGCCGAACTGCGGCGTCTCCACCCACTCGCCCGTGTCGGCGTTCATGACGATC
>JAIBJN010000044.1 GCA_020029595.1 Actinomycetota bacterium
CAGCTCGAGGCGACGCTCGACGAGAGGCTCGGCGAGTCCTGGCGCCGCCCAGGCGACGAGCGCACGGTCTCCGTCACGGACGGCCCGGGGCTGCGGGTCGTTCCCGGCGGCTAACCGGGGCGAGTCCCCCGGTGTGGTCGGGACGGAAGGCGGGAGACAGCAAGCCAGCTGTTGCGGCGCCAGACGCGGTACAGCGACGGCAGGGACGCCACGCAGATGACGGACAGCGCCGCGCCCGCCGTGGGCGAGACGAGGAAGGAGGCCACGACGATGGCGAGCGGGGCGAGGGCCACGAGGGAAGGCATCGGAGTAGACCTGCAAGTGCCGCCAGCCCGCGGCAGCCTGGATCTTCAAACCGAGGAAGCGGGCGGACGGCACTCGCACACGGGCAGGGCAACGCTCCGGGAAGGCGGACTAGACTCGGGAGCCAACGAGAACCGCCTTGATCGCCTGGTGGCTCTCCTCGTCCGGGGACTCTGAGATGACGGTCGCCGGGCGGTCGAAGCGCGCGAGGGCGTCCCGCAACGGCTCAGCGCGGAGCGTTCCCTCGCCGTAGGGGAGGTGCTTCGTCTCGTTGCGGTTCGCATACGCGATGTCCGAGAAGTGGACGTGGAAGGGCGCGCCCGACTCCAGCACCGCGTCCGCGCGCGCGAGGACCTCTCCGAAGGCGTCCGCCTCCACGAACCCGCCGTCCGTGACCGCGTGCAGATGCGCGAAGTCGATCACGGGCCGCACCCAGTCGAGCCGCTCCGAGAGCCAGAGGACGTCGTCCAGGCTCCCCAGCTCGTGCACGCGGCCCATGACCTCGATGCCGAAGGGAACGGCGCGGCCCTTGCCCTCCAGCCGCTCGCGCAGTTCGCCGAGCTGCTCGGCGACCGCCTCGAGCGCCGCTTCGCGCTCTCGGCCGAGCAAGAAGCCGGGGTGGAAGACGACGAGCTCCGCGCCGCACGCGACGGCGACGCCGGCCGAATGGTCGAGCATCCCGGTGGCCATGCGGTACTTCTTGTCGCGCTCGAGGTGACCCATGAACCCGGCAATCGGTGCGTGCACGGACAGCGCGATCTCAGCCTCGCGGGCAAGCTCCCCGAAGCGCTCCGCCCACGGGTAGTCCATCCAGAACTTGCCCTCGAAGTCGACCTCGCACGCGGTGTACCCGCGCTCGAGGAGGAGCTCGACGGCCGCCTCCGGGCTCTCGCGAGAGGGCACGCGCGCCGGCCCGATCCGGATCATCGCCACTGAGGCCAGCGTATCTCGCCCGATGTTCCGTCCGATGCGGTGAGTACGGTCAGCCCATGGCCAAGCGACCTTCTCGGATCGAGCTCCTCGAGCTGGACATCGACCTGCGGCTCGCCGACCTCTGGGGCGAGGCGTGCGGCGTCGGCGAGTGGAACCTCGAGGTCGCCGCCGCGTTCCTGCGCGCCGCCTACGGGAAGGGCTACTGCGACGCGCTCACCGAGGACGCGCCCGGCAGCCTCTGCCGCGACCACGGCTATCGCATTCCCGAGCGCAACCCGGCGACTCTGCCCGAGTAGCGGCGAGATCCCCCGGTAGACTCGGTGTCGTGGCAAAGCGGCGCAATCCGGTGCGCCTCGTCGTTGCGCTTTCGATCGCGGCGGTGCTGGCGGTCTTCCTCATCTGGACGAGCCTCGCCGGCGGGACGCCGTCGCTCCAGCCGAGCGAGCTCGAGGGGAAGACCGGAGAGGTCGGTCTCGCCGGGATCGTCGTCGGGCCCGTCAGCGGGGACGCGCACGGCTCGGGGCTCGCGTTCACGCTCCGCGACATCGAGGGGGAGGCGACCGTCCCGGTCGTCTACACGGGCTCGGTGCCCGATCTGTTCAAAGTGGGGCGCGAGATCTACGTGAAGGGCCAGCTCACCGGCGGCACGTTCGTGGCGAAGACAGACTCGCTCGTCACGAAGTGCCCGTCGAAGTACGCGCCGGAGGACTAGCGTGCCTGAATTGGGCCGTGCAGCCCTTGTCGCCGCCCTCGGCCTCATCCTCTACGCCGCGCTCGTCGGCGGCTACGCGGCTTTCCGTGGCCGCCGCCGGCTCCTCGACTCAGCCACGAACGCCCTCTTCGCCGCCTTCGCCGCGACGGGGGTCGCGTCGCTCGTCCTCCTCGCCGCGCTCGCCGGCCGCGACTTCTCCTTCGAGTACGTTGCCCGCTCGACGAGCCAGGAGCTGCCGACGGGATACACCCTCGCGGCGTTCTGGAGCGGCCAGGAGGGCTCGCTTCTCCTCTGGCTGCTCGTGCTCACCGGCTTCGCCTCCGTCGCCGTCGCTCTCAATCGCAGGCTCGTGCGCGAGGTGCTCCCCTGGACGGTTCCGATCGTGGCCGGTGTGGCCGTCTTCTTCGCCTTCCTCCTCGTCGTGATCGCGAGCCCGTTCGACACGCAGGCGGCGCCGGCGGACGGCGCGGGCATGAACCCGAGCCTCCAGAACCCGTACATGATCGCCCACCCGCCGATGCTCTACCTGGGGTACGTGGGGCTGACGATCCCGTTCGTGTTCGCCATGGCCGCTCTCGCCTCGCGGCGGATCGACGAGCGTTGGATCGTGGCGACGCGGCGCTGGACGCTCGCCGCCTGGACCTTCCTCGGCTTCGGGGTCCTCCTCGGCGCGAAGTGGGCCTATGAGGAGGTGGGCTGGGGCGGCTGGTACGCCTGGGATCCCGTCGAGAACGCCGCGCTCATGCCCTGGCTCGTCGCCACGGCCTTCCTCCACTCCGTGATGGTGCAGGAGAAGAAGGACATGCTGCGGGTCTGGAACGTCATCCTCGTCGCCGGCACCTTCGCGCTCTCGCTCTTCGGGACGTTCCTGACCCGCAGCGGCGTCATCAGCTCGATCCACAGCTTCACGCAGTCCTCGATCGGCCCCTTCTTCCTCGGCTTCATCGCCGTGGTAGCCGCGTTCTCGATCGTCCTCATCCTCTCGCGGCTCTCGCTCCTCCGCTCGCGCACGCGTCTCGAGTCCCTCGTCTCGCGCGAGGCCGCCTTCCTCTACAACAACCTCTTCCTCGTCGCCCTCGCGCTCACGATTCTCTGGGGCGTCGTCTTCCCGCTCGTCTCCGAGGCGGTGCGCGGTGTCGCCGTCTCCGTGGGGGCGCCGTACTACGACTTCTTCGCGATCGTCTTCGGGCTCCCGCTCGTCCTCCTGATGGGGATCGGGCCGGTGGTAGCCTGGCGGCGCGCCTCGCTTCGCTCTGTGGGCGCTCAGCTCACCGGCCCCGCGGTCGTCGCGCTCGTGGTCGGCGTCGCGCTCCTTGTCGCGGGAGCGGGGTCGAGCCCGGCGGGGCTCGTGGGCTACACCTTCGCGGCCTTCGTGCTGACGACGATCGTGCTCGAGTTCGTGCGCGGGACCCGGGCGCGGAAGGCGATCGGGACGGGCGGCTGGTGGCCGGCGTTCGCCGGCCTCGTGGGCAGGAACCGGCGGCGGTACGGCGGCTACGTCGTCCATGCGGCGATCGTCATCCTCCTCGTCGGCGCCATCGGGATCGGCGGCTTCTCGACGACACAGAAGGCCCGGCTCGCTCCGGGCGAGTCGATGGACGTGGGGGACTACCGGCTCCTCTACACGGGCGCCCAGGAGCAGCGCGGCGCCAACGCCCAAGAGGTGCGCGCGCAGCTCGACGTCTACCGCGGCGACGAGCGCATTGGGACGACGGAGGCGGGCAAGAACCGCTACCTCGCGGAGGAGCAGACGTCGAACGAGGTCGGCATCCGCACCGACTGGCTGCGCGGCGAGGACCTCTTCGTCATCGCCGACCGGTTCTACGGAGACGGCTCCGTCGAGCTGAAGGTGATCGTCAACCCCCTCGTCAACCTGATCTGGCTCGCCGGGCTCGTCTTCGTCCTCGGCGCGGTCGTCGCCATGTGGCCGGACGCGCGGGAGCAGCGCCGGCTCGCGGCGCGCTTCGCCGGCGAGGGCGCGGTCGCCCGCGCGTAGCCGGTGGAGATCGCGGCCCTTGTCCTCGGCGCGCTCCTGACCGTGCTCTGCGTCGCCTATGTGGCCCGCCCTCTCCTGCGTCCCGCGCGGAGCCGCGAGGACGCGCTGGCAACGCCGAGCCCGGACGCGCAGGCGCGGCTCCGGCGTCTCGAGGAGCGCGACCGGGCCCTCGCGGCGCTCAAGGAGCTCGAGTTCGACCACCGCACCGGCAAGATCTCCGATGAGGACTACGCTGCGCTCGTCGGCCCGCTCCGCCGAGAGGCGGGCGAGGCGCTCCGCGCGCTCGAGCATGAAGAACGCCCGGAGCGGGAACGAGAAGAGGCCGATGTCTCCGGATAGATCCTCGCGGCGAATCGAGCCGGACTTCCGGAAGCACTGGCCGCTCGATGCCGGCCTCGCGGTCGGCCTTCTCCTGACCGTGGCCGGGCTCGCCCTCCTGGGCGTGCAGATCTGGCTCTGGGCGGTCGTCGCCCTTCTCCTCGCGGGCGCGGTCTTCGTGCTTCGCTGGGAGGCCGGACGCCGAAGGACCGGCGCGGCGCTCGGGACGGCGCGGACACGGCTCGCCTTCGGGGGAGCGCTCGTCGGCGCCCGCTCGCGCGGCCAGCTCGACCTCTTCCGGCAGCGGCGCGAGCTCGCCGAGCTCCAGGCGGAGCGGAGCCGCGGCTACCACGAGCTCGGCCGGGCGACGCACGCGGGCGACGTTCCGGCCGCCGAGGCGGCTGCGGCGCACCTCGACGACGTGAACGCCCGCATCGCCGAGAAGGAGGCCGAGATCGGCGCCCTCGTCGGGGAGATGGAGGAGCGCGTGCGCCGCGTCCAGACGCAGGCGGCGCCGGCGCAGGCGCAGGGGGCGGAGACCCCGCCGGACGATCCCCCGCAAGAGCCGGAGCACCCGCCTGCGCCCCAGAGGACCCGCCGCTTGAGGTCGCGCGTCAGGAAGGGATAGCCTGGTTCTGCCTGCATACCGGCCGAAAGACGTGCTACAACAGAGGCCGTTCGAGACCGAAGACCCCCGGTGGGGGACGTCGGAGGGACGTCTACCTTCCCGCCGAAATCGTTCAGGTGGTTGACGCTCGCCGCATCTGTCTAGGTGTCGCGCTCGCAGGGGCGGTTCTCGTCCTGGCCGTCCCGGCCGCTCTGGGCCAGACGCAGGGCCTGAACAGGAAGATCTCCGGCCTCCGGGAAGAGATCGAGGCCGCCAAGGCGAAGGAGGGCGTCCTCACCTCGCAGATCGAGGCTGCGAGCCAGCGGATCGACGCGCTCGTCGGGGACATCGGCTCGCTCTCCAGCTTGATCGCCAAGCTCGAGTCCGAGCTCTCGGCGCATCGCGCCCGGCTCGCTCGTCTCGAGGCCCGCTTCGACGACCAGACGCGCGACCTGGAGCACCTGAAGCGCCAGTTCGCGCTCGCGCAGCGCCAGCTCGAGGAGCGCCTCGTCGAGCTCTACCAGAGCGACGAGACCGACTCCTTCGGCATCCTCCTCCAGGTTCGGAGCCTCGGCGACCTCGTCGACGAGCTCGAGTACTTCGAGTCGCTCGGCCGGCAGGACCGCGCCATCACCCAGGAGATCCAGCGGCTCAAGGGCGAGATGAAGGTCGCGCGGGAGGAGACGCGACGGACGAAGGCGCAGGTGGCCGAGGAGACGAACGCGCTCGAGCGCAAGACGGCCGAGCAGATCGCGGCGCGCGAGGCTCTGCTCGCCCGGCAGAACGAGATCGCCGCGGCGAGGTCGGACAAGCGCGGCATCCTGGTGAGCGTCCGCGAGGACCGCCACGAGGCGGAGGAGGACCTCGAGGCGGCGAGCGCCGCCCTCGCCTCGCAGATCCGCGGGTCGAGCGGCGGCTCGACCGGCGACGGGTCGTCGTCCAGCGGCTTCATCTGGCCCGTGCACGGGGTGATCACGAGCGGTTTCGGCCCGCGCTGGGGCCGCATGCACGAGGGCATCGACATCGCCGCGCCGGGAGGGACGCCGATTCGCGCGGTCGCGGACGGCACGATCATCTTCGCCGGCTGGATGGGCGGCTACGGGAACCTCACGGTCATCGACCACGGGAACGGGCTCTCGACCGCCTATGCGCACCAATCGGCGATCTACATCGGCGGAGGGCCGGTCTCCCAGGGGACGGTGATCGGCGCGGTGGGCACGACCGGGAGCTCGACCGGCAACCACCTGCACTTCGAAGTTCGGGTCAACGGGACGGCCGTCGACCCGATGGGCTACCTCTAGCCGCTTCGCCTCTGTTTTGCGCTACCGCTGCTCGGCGGCCAGGCGCAGGCCGAGCGCGACCAGCACCGCCCCCGTTACGCCCTCGATGGCCCGCCGGATCCCGGCCCGGCGCAGGAAGTCTCCCGCCCGGGCGACCACGACCGCGTAGGCCGTAAGCCACACGAAGGTCATGGCGCAGAAGAGGAGCCCAAGCAGGAGGAGGGGCAGGAACGCCGGCTCGCCCGCCGGCGCGAACTGCGGCAGGAGGCTGGGGAAGAAAGCGGCCATCTTCGGGTTTCCCAGGTTGCTGACGAGGCCCTGCCGGACGGCGACCGCGGGCGCCAGGCTCGGCTGCGGGCCGAGGGTCGCGGCCGAGTCCCTCCAGCGGCCCGGGCGGAGGGCGGCGAGGAGCGTCTGCACGCCCAGGAAGACGAGGTAGGCGGCGCCGGCCAGCCGCACGGCCGCGAAGGCAGGCTCCGAGGCGAGCAGGAGGGCGACCACGCCCGCGCTCGTCGTCACCGCCCACACCGCCTGCCCCGTGACGACGCCGAGTGCCGTGGCGATGCCGGCTCTCCGGCCGCCGAGCAGCGTGTTTCGGATCGTGAGCGCCGTGTCCGGCCCGGGAGTCACGATCACGAGGACGGCGAGGCCGAGAAACGCGACCAGCTCGCCGGGCACGAGACCTCAGTCCTGCTCGGAGACGTGGAGGTCCGGGAGACCCCGGAACCGCTCGTGCAGGTCGAAGCCGTACCCGAGGAAGAACTGGTCGGGGATCGTGAAGCCGACGTAGCGCATCGGCAAGTCGTCGACGAGTCGTCGGTACGGGCGGTCGAAGAGCGTGCAGACGGCAATGTCCCTCGGCTCGCGCAAGGAGAGCGTCTTGACGACGTAGTTGAGCGTCAGGCCCGTGTCGACGACGTTCTCGACGAGGAGGACGTCGCGCCCCCCGATCGGCATCTCCAGGTCCTTGAGCAGCCGGATGCGTGTACGCCCGCCCAGATCCCCGCCGTAGCCGGCGAGCACGAGGAAGTCCATGGCGTGCGGAATCCCGATCGCCCGCGCGAGGTCGGACGCGAACATGAAGGCACCCTTGAGCACCGTGACGAGAACGAGGTCGCGGCCCGCGTAGTCGCGCTCGATCTCCGCGCCGAGCTCGCCGACACGCGCGGCGATCTCGTCACGCGAGAGGTACACCTCGCCGGGACGCGGTTCGCCTACGTGACGAGGTTCAGGCCGTATTTCTCACCCAGGCGCTCGAAGTCGCGCCGCGTGAAGAGCTTGACCTTGACGTCCGGATACCGCTCGCGGAACTTCCGCACCTTGCGGTTCTTGCGTGTGACGAGCGACTGCTTCATGACCGTGACCTCGAGGTAGAGGTCCTGCTCGGGCAAGTAGAAGTCGGGCGTGAACGCCTCGACGACGCGCCCCTCCTCGTCGGTCTCGAGCGGGAACGAGCGAGGCTCGTACTCCCAGCGGATGCCGTGGTAGTCGAGGAGGCGGGCGCACTCCGCCTCAGCCTCGTTGGCAAAAAGACTCCCCGAATAGTCCTGGAAATCGCCGCTTTCTGGGCGCATCCTCTTGGAAAGGTAGCAGTCACCCCGGACGACCCTCACTAGAATTCACACATTCGACGAGAAAAGGGGCTCCCGCTGTTCCGAATCGCGCATTTCTCGGATCTCCACTGTGGCTCGCAGTACTTCGTGCCGAACCTGGCCGATCGGGCGATCATGGAGATCAACGAGCTCGAGCCGGACATCGTCGTCTGCTCCGGCGACCTCACGACCTTCGGCTTTGCACGTGAACGGCGTCACAGTCGTCGCCGTGGACTCGTCCGAGCCCGACCTCGACCACGGCGTCATCGGCCGAGGCCGCTATCCGTGGATCGAGGAGCAGTTCGCCGAGCCGGCCGACTTCCGCATCTTCGTCCTCCACCACCACCTCTTGCCGGTGCCGGGAACCGGCCGCGAGCGCAACATCGTCCACGACGCGGGGGACGCTCTCGAGGTGCTCCAGCACTCCGGCGTCAACCTCGTCCTCTCGGGCCACAAGCACGTGCCCTACGCGTGGCGGCTCGAGAACCTCTTCGTCGTCAACGCCGGCACCGTTTCCTCGCTGCGGCTCCGGGGGAAGACGAGGCCGTGCTACAACCTGGTCGAGATCGAGGATCGCCACGTGGACGTCTGGCGCAAGTACCCGTTCCACGGCCAGGAGCGGATCATCCAGTTCTCCGTCGACACGCTCGAGTACGAGAAATACACGGCCCGCATCGAGACGGAGCTGACCCGCCGGCAATGAGAGCCCTGGCCCTGGTCGACGGGGAGCACTACCCCGAAGTCGTCGTCGAGACACTGGCGGCGCTCGACTACGAGGTCGTCGGCGCCGTCATGCTCGGAGGAACCGAGAAGCTTCGCGGCGGCGAGCACGACTACGGCGTCCCGCTCTGGAACAAGCTTGCGCACGCCCTCGCGGAGGTGGACGTGGACGTCGTCGTCGACCTCTCCGACGAGCCCGTCGTCGGCCCGCGCCGACGCTTCCGGCTCGCCTCACGAGCCCTCGCTGCGGGCATACCGTACGTCGGTGCCGACTTCCGGCTCGACCCCGTCAGGTTCGCCCCGTTCTCGGCTCCGGCGCTGGCGATCATCGGCACCGGGAAGCGCGTGGGGAAGACGGCCGTCTCCGCCCACGTCGCCCGCCTGCTCGCGGGCTCCCGGAAGGTGGTCGTCGTCGCCATGGGCCGCGGCGGCCCGGCCGAGCCGGTCGTGATCGAGGCTTCGCCGACTCTCGAGGACCTCCTCGCGCTCTCACGCTCCGGCGTGCACGCGGCCTCGGACTACCTCGAGGACGCCGCGCTCGCCGGAGTCGTCACCGTGGGCGCGCGCCGCTGCGGCGGCGGACTTGCGGGAGGGCCGTTCGTCTCGAACGTCGAGGAGGCAGCACAGGTGGCCGCCTCCCTCGACCCCGACCTCGTCCTTCTCGAGGCGAGCGGGGCGACGATCCCGCCGATCGAGGCCGGCCGGCGGATCATCGTCGCCGGCGCGCACCAGGAGCCCAACACGGTCACGGGCGACCTCGGCGCCTACCGCCTCTTCCTCAGCGACCTCGTGATCCTCACCATGTGCGAGGAGCCGCTTGCGACGCCCGCGCAGCTCGACGCCCTGCGCGTCGCCGTTGCCGGTGTCGACCCCGAGCTTCCGGTGATCGCGACGGTCCTGCGCCCCCGTCCGGTCGAGTCCGTTGCGGGCCGTCGCGTCGCCTTCTTCTCGACCGCGCCCTCGGCGATCCACGATCGCCTGCGCGACCATCTCGAGCGCGAGCACGGGGCCGAGGTCGTGCTCCTCTCCGGCAGTCTCGCCAACCGGGATGCCCTCCTGAGCGAGCTCGACTTGCCCGCGGCCGCGGAAGCCGAGGTCTTCCTCACCGAGATCAAGGCGGCCGCCATCGACGTCGTCGCCGAGGCCGCCGAGACCCGCGGCATCCCTATCGTGTTCGCGGACAACGAGGTGCGGCCGCTTCCGGGCGAGCCCGATTTGGACGAGCTCGTGCGTATGCTCGCCGACGCCGTCGTCGCGGAAAGAGCGCCAAAGGTCGGCCTATGAACGATCGCCGGCCGCCCGAGGCGCTCGTCTCCCTGGACGGCAGCCTCCCGTACTCCAAGGGCCTGATGGCGAAGACGCTCATGGGCACCGGCATCCGGCCGGAGCGCGCCTACGAGCTCGCGCGCCTGATCGAGGGCGAGCTGGTGCGCGGCCACGAAGACACGGCGGTCAGCGCCGAGCGGCTCTACGACGTCGCCGCAGGCGTTCTCGAGGAGCACGAGGGGGAGGAGTCCGTCCGCCTCCTCCGCAGGCTCCAAGCGCTGCGCGAGCTCGACCTCCCGATCGTGCTCCTGATCGGCGGGGCGACGGGAACGGGAAAGTCAACCGTGGCGACCGAGGTCGCGCACCGGCTCGGCGTCACGCGCGTCACCTCCACCGACACCGTCCGGCAGACGATGCGCGCTTTCTTCTCGCAGAAGTTCATGCCCTCCATCCACTTCTCGAGCTTCGACGCCGGCCCGGCCGTGCGCATCCACGAGGGGGAGGAGGCGGACCCGGCGCTCCTCGGCTTCAAGGAGCAGACGCGCAACGTCCTCGTCGGCGTGAAGGCGGTCATCGCCAGGGCGCTCGAGGAGGGCTACTCGCTCGCGGTCGAAGGCGTCCACGTCGTCCCGGGCGCGCTCCCGCGCTCCTACGAGGGCGCGGTCGTCGTTCAGTGCATGCTCGCCATCGAGGACGAGGACGAGCATGCGCGCCACTTCTGGATCCGCGACGCCGGCTCCCAGGGACTGCGCCCGATGCACAAGTATCTGCGTGCTCTGCCGGAGATCCGCCGCATTCAGGCCTACCTCGTCGAGCGCGCGGAGAAGGCGGGCGTGCCGGTCATCGAGAACACGCGCATCGAGCCGGCCGTGAACGGGGTCATCCACCTGGTCCTCGCGGAGGTCGAGCGCGCGCAGGACCAGGCCCGCACGTGACCGTCGCTTGCCTGCGGCTCGCTCCCGTGGGGGAAACCATGTTTCCCCCACGAGCCCCTTTCTTCGACCAGGTGGCGGAACCTCCCGGTCCCCCCACACTCCCTCCACCCGCGCATAGGCCGGCGACCGGCCTATGACCGACCGAGAGCCGGGCTGCAACTGCGAGGCGTACGCCGCCGTGACGGAGCGGGCTGCCATCGCGGGCGCGCGCTGGCTCGGCCGCGGCGACGTCACCGGCGCGGAGGAATCGGCCGCGACGGCCATGCGCGAGGGCCTCGACGCCCTCGACATCGCAGGCCGCATCGTCGTCGGCGGGGACGAGGAGAGTCACGTGCTCGCGATCGGCTCGACCGTGGGGAGCGGCGGCGCCGAGGTCGATCTCGCGGTCGACCCGCTCGAGGGACGGGCGGTCGTCGCCCGCGGGGACTACGGCGCCATGTCGATGATCGCCGTGGGCGAGTCGGGCTCCTTCCCCCGCCTGCCGCAGATGTACATGCGCAAGATCGCCGTCGGCCCGGTGGCCCGCCGGAAGATCGATCTGGGCAGGCCCGTGGGCGAGAACATCGCCGCAATCGCAGACGCCTTCGGCCGCAAGCCGAACGACATCACCGCGATCGTCCTCGACCGGCCGCGCCACCACGACCTGATCGAGGAGATTCGCGCGGCCGGCGCCCGCATCAAGCTCATCCAGGACGGCGACGTGACCGCCTCCATCACGGCGGCAGTTCGGGGGACGAACGACCACATCGCCGTCGGGATCGGAGGCGCGCGACAGGCTGTCCTGTCCGCCGCGGCGCTGCGCTGCCTGGGCGGCGAGCTCCAGGCACAGCTCTGGCCGACCTCTCGCTCGGAGATCGAGCAGGCGCAGGAGCACGGGATCGACGACGTCAACAAGGTCTTCGAGACCGACGAGCTTGCGCCCGGCGAGGTCATCGTCGCGGCCACGGGCGTCACGAACGGCGACCTGCTGCGCGGCGTCCGCTTCCTGACGGACAGCGCGCGAACGCACTCGATCGTCATGTGCACGCGCCACAACTGGGTGCGCTTCGTGGACGGCATCCACTTCTTCGCCCGCGAGCGGCGCGAGGAGGTACGTCTCCTTGGTTGATGCTCAACCGGCGGCCAGCGCACTCGTGGATGGCGGCTGCGACGCTGCGCCGGATCGTCGCGCTCACCCTTGGCCGTACCCTCTGGTACGGCCCGCGGGCGAGCGCGGCGTCCGGCTTGGTCGCAACCGTCCCCACAAGCACCCAGGCCACCGGTCGAACATCTAGAGTGGTTCCATGCCTTCCCGCGAAGAGGTGATCGACGCTCTCCGGGTCGTCGAGGATCCAGAACTCGGCATGGACATCGTCGAGCTCGGCCTCCTCTACGATGCAGAGGTCGAGGGTCCGAAGGTGCATGTCACCTACAGCCTCACCTCGATGGGCTGCCCGGTGGGGCCGTTCATCGAGCAGCAGATCCGCGAGGTCGTCGAGAGCCTCGACGGCGTCGAGGACGTCGAGGCGGAGCTGACCTGGGAGCCGCCCTGGTCGCCCGAGCGGATGTCGGACGACGCGAAGTTCATCCTCGGCTTCGGCTAGACGGGAGGCTCCCGTGGCATATCTGCGGCTCGTCGAGGAGCACGAGGCGACCGGCGGCCGAAGAGGGTGAGACTCCTCCGTCAGCGCATCGTGATGCTATGATGCTCCTATGCGCAAGGTGCGGACGACGCTCACGATCGACGACGAGGTTCTTCGCGCGGTCAAGGTGCGCGCCGCGCGCACGGGCAAGGGAGACAGCGAGGTGATCGAGGAGGCCCTCCGGCGTGAGCTCGGGTTGGACCTGCTCGAGCGGCTCTGGCAAGGTGACGAACTGCCGGAAGACCAGGCGATCGCTCAGGCCGTCGAAGCTCAGCACGAAACGCGGCCGTCTCGCTGAGTGCGGGCGGTCCTCGACCCGAACGTTCTCGTCTCTGCTCTGCTCTCGCGGAGTGGAGCGCCGGCGCAGATCGTCGCCAGGTGGCTCCGCGGCGAGTTCGAGCTCGTCCTCTCCGAGCTGCTGCTTGCCGAGCTCGGACGGGCGCTGGCCTACCCGAAGCTCCGAGCGCGTATCTCCGAAGCGCATGCCGTCGAGTTCGTCACTTTCCTGCGGCGGGCGGCCGTCCTCGCCCCCGACCCTTCGGACCCGCCTCCGCGTTCGCCGGATCCAGGCGACGACTACCTCCTTGCCCTTGCAGAGGGAGAGTCCGCCGTCCTCGTGTCGGGCGATCAGCATCTGCTCGGACTTGCCGATCGGTTCCCGGTCCGGACGCCTCGAGCCTTCCTCGACGAGCTCCGGGCGGCGTTCTCGGAGTAGGCCTCGGCGAAACTGGACCTTCGTCGAGTGCGCTCACGCCGTTCGGTGGTCGCTCGGGTGCCCCGAGCGCCCCCACACTGAGTCATGGGGCAGCGCGTCGATCCGGATCGCCAGATGCTCTCCGAGATCGCGAGAGTTCGTCGGTGGCGGCGCGCGCAGTTCCTCGCACTCGGGTTCGCGCCCAAGGATGCGGCGGCCCTGGCGAAGGCTCCCGTCGACCTCGGCGAGGCGCGGAAGCTCGTCGAGGCCGGCTGCCCTCCGGAGACGGCGCGCCGCATCGTTCTCTAGCGGGCCGAGTTAGGAGGGTTTGACGAAACGCAGGCTGTGCCGCCGGGCCGCGCTGCTCGCCCCGAGGCGGCGTCTTCGGTCGCGCTCGTAGCTTCCTGCTACGAGCGCTCCCTGCGTCCTTGCCTCGGAACGACCATCGCACCACCCCGGCGACGAGCGACGTTCCGCCAGACCCTCCTAGTCGCGGATCTTGAGGACGACCTTGCCGAGCTGGCGGCCGGCTTCGAGGTGCTCGTGCGCGGCGGCGGCCTCCGCGAGCGGGAAGACGCGGTCGACGACAGGCTGCGCCCGCCCGCTCGCTACGAGCTCGTAGACTGCCTGGAAGTCGGCCTGCGTGCCCATGGTCGAGCCGACGACCGTGAGCTGCTTCCACCAGATGCGGTGGAGGTTCGCGGGCGGGTTGGGGCCGCTCGTCGCGCCGCAAACCGCAACGCGGCCGCCGGCCGCGGCGACCTGGAGGGACGTCTTCCACGTCGCCTCCCCGACGTGCTCGACGACGACGTCGGCGCCGTGTGCGTCCGTCGCCTCCCGGACCGCCGCGGCGACGTCGTCCTCGGCATGGTTGACGGTCGCGTCCGCGCCGAGCTCGCGCGCCCGCGCCAGCTTGTCGTCGCTCGACGACGTCACGATCACGCGCGCGCCGAGCGCCTTGGCGATCTGGAGGGAGGCCGTGGCGACGCCGCTCCCGATCCCCCAGACGAAGACCCACTCGCCCTCCACGAGGCCGGCCCGCGTGACGAGCATCCGGTAGGCGGTCTCGAAGACGAGAGGGAACGCGGCCGCCTCCTCGAACGAGAGGCCGTCCGGAAGGGGATAGACGTAGTCCGCGGGGAGGGCGATCAGCTCGGCATGGGTGCCGTCCATATGCTCGCCCACGATCCTGGCCCCCTCGTCGAGGCCGGGGTTGATCACGACCGCGTCGCCCTCGCCGAAGCGGTCGACGCCCTCGCCGAGCGCCGCGACGACGCCGGCGCCGTCGGCGCCGAGGATGCGCGGCTTCGGCGCGGAGGGGAGCCCGCGGCGCAGCCAGATGTCGAGGTGATTGAGCGAGGCGGCCCTGAGGCCGATCAGCACCTCACCAGGGGCGGGGACCGGGTCGGGAGCGTCCTCGTAGCGGAGGACCTCCGGCCCGCCGTCCTCGTGGATGCGCACGGCCTTCACGGCGCGATCGTAACGGGAAAACGGTGCTACCTTGCGTCGGAGATGACGAGCGACGAGCTCGCCCGCCTGGGGGAGGAGCTTGGGATCGACGTCGTCGGGGCAGCGGCCGCCGAGCCGTACGCCGAGACCGAGCGCCTGATCCGCGAGCGCCGCGCCCGCGGCCTCTTCGCCGACATGCGCTTCACCATGGCGCAGCCGGAGGTCTCCTGCCACCCGGAGACCCTTCTCCCCGGCGCCCGCACGGTCGTCTCGGCCGCGCTCTGCTACTACGCCCCCGGGCCGGCGCGCGGAGCGGGGGAGGGCCGGCTTCCGCGCTACACGTGGGCCGACCACTACGCCGAGCTCCGGGTCAAGCTCGAGGCGCTCGGCGAGCGCCTCGGCGGGCGCTACCGCGTTCTCGTCGACGAAAACCAGCACGTCGACCGGGAGGGCGCCGCCCGCGCCGGCATTGGCTTCTACGGGAAGAACACGCTGCTCATCACGCGCACGCACGGCTCCTGGGTCGTGCTCGGCACGCTCGTCACGGACGTCGAGGTGGAGCCGAGCCAACCGCTCGAGCTCGACTGTGGCTCGTGCACGCTCTGCATCGAGGCCTGTCCGACCGGCGCCCTCGACGATCCGGGCGTCGTGGACTCGACGAAGTGCCTCTCCTACTGGACGCAGGCGCCCGCACCGATCCCCGAGCCCTATCGCGAGGACCTCGGAACCCAGGTCTACGGCTGCGACATCTGCCAGGACGTCTGCCCCTGGAACCGCGGAGTCGAGAAGCGCCGCGCCGGGGAGCGGGTGCCGGAGGGCGCGGAGCCTGTCGTCTCGCTCCTCGACTGGCTCCAGGTTCCGGACGAGGAGCTGCGCGACCGCTACGACCGCCTCTACTTCCCGCGCAACGACCCGCGCTATCTGCGGCGAAACGCTCTCGTCGCGGCGGGGAACTCAGCCGATACATCCCTGGTGGACGCCGTGCGTCCCTATGCCGAAAGCGACGACCCGCTCCTCCGCGAGCATGCTGAGTGGGCGCTCGCGCGCCTCGACGGAGGCGCGTCATGACCGTCGCTCGCCTGTGGCGCGCTCGCGTGGGGGAAACCATGTTTCCCCCACGCGCCCCCTTCTTCGATCCCGTGAGGGAACCTCCCGGTTCCCTCACGCACCCTCCACTCGCTCATGGGCCAGGTGGCCCATGAGCGCCGAGCCCGAGCGCCTCCGGCGAACGGAGATCTGGATCGCGTGGGTGCGTGTCTTCGCCATCCCGTTCGCGGCCTTCGAGGTCGCCGTGGTGGGAGAGGACCACCCGCCGGGCTACGAGCGCTGGGGCTGGGCGACCGCGGGCGCGCTCACGGTCGGGGCCATTGCCTTCTTCTGGCTCGCACACCGCGACCTCGACCGCCGGGGGCGCGTCCGCATCGGCTTCCTCGCTCTCGCCTTCGACACCGCGATCGTCTACGCGTTCGTCTTCGTCTACACGTTCGAGCCGAGCACGCCTGCCTGGGGAATCCTCTACGTGCCGGTGATCGAGGGTGCCCTCCGTTACGGCAAGCGCGGGGGCGCGCTCGTCCCGATCGTCGTGCTTCCGCTCGTCTTCCTCGCCGAGTGGTGGCGCGCGGAGGAGTTCGGCCCGCCGCCGTTCGACGTCGACCACGTCAGCCTCCCCTTCGGGCTCCAAGTCCTCATCGGCCTCGTCGTCGGCTGGCTCGTCGACCGCCTACGCACGGAGACCGCAGTGGCGGAGGCTCGTGCCGCGGAGGCCGAGGAGCTCCGCGACCAGCTCGGGCGCCGAGCCGACCTGCTCGAGGCGGTCAACCGGGCCGCCCGGGCGCTCGGCTCCTCGCTCGACCAGGAGCACGCCTTCGACGCTTTCCGGCGCGAGCTCCGCAGCATGATCGCCTTCGACCGACTCGAGATCGAGCTTGTCGGCGCCGACCCCGAGTCGGTGTTCGCCCCGGCCGGCGCCCTCGAGGGAGTGGAGAGGGGGGAGGAGATCCTGGCGCCGCTGGCCCTGGGCGACCGGGTGCTGGGGACGCTCGGGGTGGGGCGGAGCGACGGCCCGGCCTTCGCCTCCGAGGAGATCGAGATGGTCACGCTCCTCGCGCGCCAGGTCGCCTCGGCGGTCGAGAACATCCGTGCCTACGAGGCTGAGCGGAGCGCCGTCGAGGAGCTACGCCGTCTCTCCGCGCTGCGCGCCGACTTCGTCTCCATGGTCTCCCACGAGCTGCGCAGCCCGATGGCCTCGGTGATCGGCTGCGCGCAGACGCTCAACCGGCGCTGGCGCGAGCTGACCCCAGAGCAGCGCGAGTCCTTCCTCGGCCTCATCGAGACCGAGACGTCACGCCTCTCCGACCTCGTCGGCGACGTCCTCGACACGTCGCGGATCGAGGCGGGCACGTTCCCGTACGCCTTCGACCAGGTGGACGTCGAGGAGCTCGTGCGCGAGACCGCCGCCGTCGTCTCCATGGGCCAGGACGAGGTGCGGGTGACGATGCACCTGGCGCCGACGCTCCCGCACGTCCAGGGGGACCGCGAGCGACTGCGCCAGCTCCTGTGGAACCTGCTCACGAACGCCGTCAAGTACACGGTCGCAGGAGACGAGGTGGAGGTGGCGGCGGCGAAGGAGAACGGCGTCGTCGCCGTGAGCGTGCGCGACCACGGGCCCGGCATCCCGCCCGAGTCGCAGTGCCTCATCTTCGAGAAGTTCGGGCGCGTGAGCCAGGCCGGCGCCACGAAGCCCGGCGCCGGCCTCGGACTCTTCATCGCGCGCTCGATCGCGGAGGCGCACGGCGGCACGCTCGAGGTCGAGTCGGATACCGGCGAGGGCGCGACGTTCGTCCTCCGCCTGCCGCTGGCGCGCGCGTGAGCTTCGGCTGGCAGGCGACGAAGGACGGGCGCGTCCGCATCAGCTGGCGCGGACGGGTCGTGACGACGCTGGCGGGGGACTCCGCTGCGCGGTTCCTGCGCGAGATCGAGGCTGCCGACGAGGATTCCGCGCAGCGCGTCATGGCTCGTGCCACCGGCAACTTCAAGCGCGGAAACGAGCGTCGGTAGACCCGTCTCGAAGGGACATGCGACAGCCACCGCGGCACGGGACGCCGGCCGTCTCGAGCAAGCCTCGGCTAGGCGCGGCGCCCGTCGAGCCGGATCGTCCAGTGGTCGATCGTGTCGACCTGGAGGTGCGTCTCGCTCCACGGATCGCGCGCGAGCGTGGCGCGGACGGCGTCCTGCGACTCGGCCTCGACGGCGAGCACCACGCGGTGCTCGTCGGCGAGCGGCCCGCCCAGGACGACGAAGCCCGCGTCCACAAGCTCGTCCATAAAGGACGCGTGCGCGGGCCAGTCGGACTGCTCCTCCAGCGGCTGCGACGGGTCCCACTGAGGGCCGGAGCGGTGGAGCACGACGAGGAACGTCACGCCCACGTTCTACCGCACGGCGCCCAGCTCGTCTACGAGGCATATCCGCAAGTCCGCCCCCCAAGTAACAGACTGTTACTTGGAGATCGCGACTCTTTATGGAGTCCTTACGTGGCTCACAGGGAGGTCTCAGCTTCTCCAGGTTGGATAGGACTCGACCGAGCACCCCGACCGCCAGGAGGTGCCCCAAATGCAGATTGACGGCGTCGCCGGAGCTACTTTCGGCGGCGCCGGCGATCGGCGGGCACGGAGGGTGCTGCGCCCTCGGGAGAGGGACGTGGAGAGCCTCGGACTGATCGATAACGAGAGCATCGGCCTCTTCTTCGGCCTGCTCGCGATACTCGTCACGCTGGTACTGCCGAAGAAGAAGCCCGCGTACGACCTCCGCTAGCCGCGCGCCCGCGCGGGCCGCTTCGCCAGCGCGGGCTTGAGCTTCTTCGCCCGCGCGGCGACCTCGTGCCGCAGATCCTCGGGCTCCAGCACCTCCGCGAACCCGCGGTGGGAGAGGATCTCGCCGACGAGCCAGTCGGTGCCGCCGACGCCCACCTCCTCCAGCGCGTAGCCGCGCGCGAGCGGGAGGGCTCCTCGCTCGATCCGCCACCGTGCGACCTCGGGGTCGAAGAGAACGCGCGCCACGCGCACGTCCCGCAGCTTCCGCGGCTCGAGGCCTGGCCGCGGGTCGAAGCTCTCCTCCAGGAGCGACGCGCGGCGCATCCGGTCGAGCCGGAAGCTCCGCTGCGCGTCGCGCGTGCGATCCCATGAGTGCACGTACCACCACGGCAGCTCGCGCTCGAGCGCGTGCGGCTCGATCACGCGGACGCTCGTCTCCTCCCCGACCGCGACGTACTCGATCTCGACGAGCCGCTGCTCGCGGATCGCCTGCGAGAGAGTGCGGATGAGCTGCTCCTCCTCGGAACCGGCCTCGGCCTCGGTCGTCTCGGGCAGCGCGAACTCGCCGAACGTCTCCTCGAGCTTCCTGCGGACGCGCTCGAGCGGCGTCTGCGCCTCGGCCGCGATCATCGGGCCGACGAACTCGAGGGCGAGCCGGATCGCGCGCGCCTCGAGCGGCGTCAGGCGTGGCGGGCGCCGGAACGCGTCGCCGAAGAGCTCCTTGTCCACGCGCACCTCGTCGCCGGCGAGCGTCGCGTAGACCGCGTAGCAGCCGCCGCCGAAGTTGACCAGGTTCAGGAGCTGGAGGTGGTCGTCGAGCTGGTCGGGCGGAATGTGGAAGCGGTCGACGAGCTCCTGCGCAGGGATCGTCGCGCTCGTCTCGTCGCCGCAGCGTGCGAGCAGGTGTGCGAGGAGCGCCTGGAGGACACCGAAGCGCTCGGGCGCGAGGGGGCCGGCGGGCCGCTCGAGCGGCTCCGCCTCGGGGCGGGCCTTCGGCCGCGGGGGCTTCGTCGGCTCGCCGTCGTGACGCTCGAGCACGCGCTCGAGCCCGGCCGCAACCTCGTCCGCGAGCTCGGGCGGCGAGAGCGGCCGCGCACGGCCCTCTTGCCTGAGCACCCAGCCGGCGAGCAGGTCGACGCGCGTGTACGGCGTGCGGAAGACGCCGTCCTCGACCTGGCCGCGCTCGATCATCCGCTCGACCCACCAGGCCGTGTCGGGATCGAGGTCGATCTCCGCCTCGCCCTGCTCGTCGCCGTACTGCCACGGCTGCCGACCGCGGAAGTCGGAGGGGTCGTACTCGGGCATCCGAAAGTCGCGCTCCCGCCGGGTGGCGAAGCGGATGTCGCCGATGATTCGCGAGACGCGGAACGTCCGCTCGGCGTCCTGGTCGAGGTCGCGTCCGATCAGGTACCAGGAGCCGGCCTCCGGCAGGAGCGCGTACGGGTTCACCGTGCGCTCGCGCGTGCGGTCTCGGGAGATCGACCAGTACGTGAACTTGACGGTGCGCTGCTTCGAGATCGCGCCCTCGAGCTTCGTCAGGCGGCCGGACATCTCGTCCGAGTAGTCGGGGTCGCGCACCTCGACCCGCAGCGCGCTCTCCGGCGCCGCCTCGAGCTGGGTCGGACGGCCAAGCGCGAGGTTCTGGAGCGCGAGGCGCAGCGGCTCCGCGTAGGCGAACTGGCCCTCGAGGAGGTAGAGCGCCACCTGGAGCGCCGCGAGCTCCTCGTCGTCCAGGTCGAGCTTGGGGAGGAAGTACTGTTCGGCCCGCAGCGTGTAGAGCTCCTCGCCGGTGAACTCGTCCCGCTGGGAGTGGAGCGGCACGCCGAGGGCGACGAGCTCGCTCCGGTCCGAGTAGAAGCGGCGCGCGAAGGCCTCGTCGGACATCTCCGAGTAGCCTTCGACGACCGACTTGATCTCGCGGGCGGTGAGCGGCCGGCGCTCGGCCATGAGGAAGGCCACGAGCGAGAGCTGGCGGATCAGCTTGTCGGTGTCGTGCGACACGGCTCCTATTCTGTCAACCTCATGGTTCGCGCGACCACGTTCGGCGGATCCCTGGGCGGCTGCAAGCCGCCGCCAGGCGTCATCCTCAGTCGCGCGCAGGCTCTCCAGCCTGCACGCTCCCTGCGTCCTAGCTCTGTTCGGTGATCGTCGCGCATCTCGATCTGGACGCCTTCTTCGCAGCCGTGGAGGAGCTCGAGCATCCCGAGCTGGCCTCGCAGCCGCTCGTGGTCGGTGGAGACCCGCGCGGCCGCGGCGTCGTGGCGACCGCGAACTACGTCGCGCGACGGTACGGCATCCGCTCGGCGATGAGCTGCGCCGAGGCGCTACGGCGCTGTCCGCACGTCGTCGTCGTGCCCCCGCGCCACCGGACGTACTCGGAGTACTCGCGCACCGTGTGGACGGCGATTCGGGAGGTCGTCCCCACGCTGGAGCGCACCGGGCTGGACGAGGGCTACCTGGACGTGGGGGAGGTGGCGCCCGACTTCCGGCGCGCACGGGTGGTCGCCGAAGCCGTCCAGGCCGCCGTCCGTGGCGCGACGAGCCTCTCCTGCTCCCTGGGCGTGGCGAGCTGCAAGGTGGTGGCGAAGGTGGCGAGCGACCGGCGGAAGCCGGGCGGGATCACGGTCGTCCCCGCCGGCCGCGAGGCCGCGTTCCTCGCGCCCTTCTCCGTGCGGCTCCTCCCGGGCGTCGGCCCGCGCGCCGAGGATCGCCTCGGCGCCGCCGGGATCGAGCTCGTCGGCCAGCTCGCGGCGCTCTCGGACGGGGAGCTCGCACGCCTGCTCCCGGGGAAGATCGGCCGGCTGCTCCGCGACCGGGCGCGCGGCATCGACCCGCGCCCGCTCGAGGAGCCTGTCGACACCGTCTCGATCGGGCACGAGGAGACCTTCCCGCAGGACGTCTCCGACCGCGAGCAGCTCCACGACGAGCTCCGCCGCATGGCTCTCCGCGTCGCCGATCGGCTCCGGGAGTCCGGCCAGGTTGCCCGGACGGTGACGACCAAGCTCCGCTATCCGGACTTCTCCATCCGCAGCCGCTCGACGACGCTCCCCGCGGGCCTGGCCGACGGGGAGAGGATCGGCGCGCTTGCCTGCGAGCTCCTCGACCGCGCCCTCGCCGACAGGCCGGGCGCGTTGCGGCTCGTTGGCGTCAGCGTGTCGAAGATCGAGGACTTCGAGCAGCTCGCCCTTGCCTAGATGAGGCTGTCGAGGCCGCGGGTGAGCCCGACCCGCCCGGGCACTGAACGGATCGCCAACAGCGTGCCGGCGACGTAGGGCGCAGGGGTCTCGCCCGGGTCGTGGCGCAGCAGCAGACGCTCGCCCTCGGCGCCGAAGACGATCTCGGTCGAGACGACGAAGCTCGGGAGCCGCACCGAGTGGATCTGCGTGCCCGCCACCGTCGCACCACGGGCCTCGACGGGGCCGTGCAGGTTTCCGAGCGGCCGTCCGACCGCGGGCTGTCCAACCGCCCCGAGCCGCTCGGCGAGCTCGCGCGCGGTGCCGCTGGGCACGTCCGGCTTGTCGGCGCTCGCATAGTCGAGAATCTCCCAGGCGCGGACGTGGCGCGCGATCTCGGCGGCGCTGCGAACGAGGAGCGCGGCGAGGAGCGAGAAGTTTCCGGCCGCGATCACGCCGACGCCGGCTTGCCGGGCGCGCAGGTCGATCTCCTCGAAGTCCTCGGCGGTGAGCCCGCTCGTTCCGACGACGACGGAGACCGCGTGATCGAGGGCGGCGTCGACGTTTCCCCTCACGATGGTCGCCTCGGTGTAGTCGACGACGACGTCGCACTCCGTGTCTTCGAGAGCCTCCAAGACGGATGCGAAGACCGGCACGCCCAGATCCGGGTCGCGGGTCCCCGCCGAGCGCGAGACGCCCGAGACGAGCTCGAGGTCGTCGGCGTCGGCGATCGCCCGGGCGACGGGACGGCCGGTCCAGCCGGTGACGCCGGTGACGCAGACGCGGATCATCCGCCGAACCCTACCGCGGAGAGAAGACCGGTTACGCGGCGGCGGGGCGCGCTTCGAGGTGCTGGTGCGAGGGGCAGTACTCGCGCTCGGGGAGCGGCGTGCGCTGGCACGGCTTGCCCTTGCGCGTGGTGGCCCGGCAGCGTGCCACGCCGCCGTCGAAGGCCCCTGCCTCGATCTGCGCCTCGATGTACCCGACGGCTGCGCCGATCCCCTCGGTCACGGCCCAGGCGACCTGCGCCTGGTAGGTGATGGGGAAGTAGCGCCGGATGTCCTGGAAGAGCGTCCGGTCCGGATGGGCGAAGTACCGAGGATCCTTCGCGAGCCGCTCCACGCACTCCTCGCACGCGGCCAGCACCTCGCGGCGGTACTCGAGCTGCTTCTCGGGCTCCGCCCAGGGATCGATGAGATCCTTGATCGACCGGTAGATCGCCCTGGAGTACTGATACATGCGGGTGAGAATCCTCTCGTGGAGTTGCTCGCTCACACGTTATCCCCCGCCGGCACGAAACACCTGCAAATCAACGTTAACATCGGGTTAAGGAGCGCCCCCGATCACGCTCCGCGCGGGAGTCTAACACGGTCTGTCAAGGTGTTACAAAGGTCACTCGAGCGGCGTGCTACAAGCTTAGTCGGCCACTTCGCGCACGTAGGCCGTCGGGAAGCCCGCGTTCCGCGTGCGCGGGAGGGCGTTCTCAGCCTCGTTCTCGGTGTCGTAGATCCCCGTGAACGTGACGTAGTAGCCGGGGTTGAGGCTCGAGTAACTCGACGAGTTGAGGATCCCGACCTCGACAAGGCCGGCGTTGATCGCCTGCTGCGCCGTGGCCTCGGCCGGGCCGCGACCTTGGCTCAGCGGTGTCGACCGGAGAACGATCGTGTAGCCGTCGGTCCCGGACGGCCACGAGATGATCGCGTCCGGGTCCGTCGTCGTCGACTGGGTCGTCGTCGACTGGGTGGTCGTCGTCGTGAAGGAGGTGCTGGTGGTCGGCAGCGTGAGCGTGGAGGGGGTCGTGATCGTCTCGATCGTGATCGTGCTGAGCGGAACCGTCGGCACGATCCCCGTCGTGGTCGCAGCGCTCGAGACACCCGCGCCCTCCTTGTCCTCGTCGGTCGCAGCGAGCGCCACGATCCCCCCGGCCGCGAGCGCGACGAGGAGAAGCGCCGCGAGCGCGATCCAGAGCCAGACGGGCGACTCCCGCGACCAGACGATCGTGCGGGTGGAGGACTCGCCCGGGAGCGGGACGAGGCGCAGGCCGCAGTCGAGGCAGTACTCCTGCAGAGGGTCGTGGGGCGCGCCGCACCGTGGGCAGTGGTGCTCCCCTTCGTGAGGCGGCTCGTGCTCCGGTGGATGCTGCCCGTGGTGCTCGCCGGGGGGCGGCGGCTCGTGCGGCGGAGTGCTCACAGCCGGGTCTCCGCCTCATCGTCGGGAGGCGGCCGTACCAAGGTCTCGCCCAGCGCGTCGGGAGCGGGCTCGTACTCCTCGGCCGCCGCCGGATTCCCGCAGAACGAGCAGAAGTTCGCGTCGGCCGGGAGCGGCTGGCCGCAGTGGACGCACGTCACGATGGGAGGCGTCGTCACGGCCGGGCGACCGCAGTGGGAGCAGAAGTGCACGCCCGGCACGAGCGGGGCGCCGCACCTGCAGTACGCGACGTTCGGGAAGCTGCGGGCGGTCACCTCGGCGGCGAGCAGCGAGTCGAGCTCGTGCATGCGCTGCTCGAGGAAGAGCACCTCGCCTGCCCGCGAGATCAGGAGGTCGGGCTTCCAGCGGTCACGCCGCACCATCTCGACCGCGAGCCCGCCCACGTCGCGCATCTCGATCTCGCGCTGGCGGACGAGCGCCCGCCGCTCGCGCCGGAGGCGCACGGGATCCGGCTCGGGAGGCGGCGGCGGCTCGGGCTCGACGATCTCCACCACCTCGACGATCTCCTCGCCGGGGTCGGTCGGCCCGCCTCTGCGGACGAAGAAGGAGTTCAGGCGTTCGGGCATTGCACCGAGCAACCGAGTCTAACGAACGCCCAAGACCGCTTTGGGGGCCATTCCGACCAGCTCTCAGAGCGAGATGACGACGAGCCGCTCCTCGGTCATCTCGCGCACCGAGTAGTGGGGGCCCTCCCTCGTGTTGCCGGACGCCTTGACGCCGCCGTAGGGCATCTGGTCCGCCCGGAACGTCGGCGCCTCGTTCACGAGCACGCCGCCGAACTCGAGCGCGGCGCCGGCCGCCAGGGCCTTCCTGACGTCGCTCGTGAAGATGCCCGCCTGGAGCCCGTACTCAGTCCCGTTGGCGAGCGCGAAGGCCTCATCCAGGGAGTCGTACGGGGAGACCGTGCAGAGCGGGCCGAAGACCTCGAGGCAGGAGACCTTCATCTCCGGCGTGACGTCGCCCAGGACGGTCGGGCGAATGAGTCCCTCGTCGGTCGTCTCACCGCCTGCAAGCACGGTTGCGCCCTGCGCCTTCGCCTCCTCGATCCACTCGAGGATCCGCTCGTGGGCGCCCTCGTCGATCACGGGGCCGACGTCGGTCTCGTCCTCGCCCGGGTCGCCGACGCGGAGCGCCTCCACCTGCGGCAGGAGCCGGGAGAGAAAGTCGTCGTAGGCGCTGCGGGCGACGTAGGCGCGCTGGACGGAGATGCAGCTCTGGCCGGCGAAGGAGAAGGCGTTGGCCGCCACTTTCGTGGCCGCCTCCTCGACGTTCCCGTCCGCTTCCACGATCACCGGCGTCGCGTTCCCGAGCTCGAGCAGGACCTTCTTGCGTGCCGCACGCTCGCGAAGATTCCAACCGACCTCCGCCGAGCCCGTGAAGCTGATCAGACGGACGCGTTCGTCCTCGACGAGGACGTCGCCGATCTCGGCGGCCGGCCCGACGAGGACGTTGAGCCAGCCCGGCGGCAGGCCGGCCTCCGTCTCCAGCTCGGCGAGAAGGAGGGCGGAGAAGGGCGTTTGGCTCGCCGGCTTCAGGACGACGGCGCAGCCTGCTGCGAGAGCCGGCGCAACCTTGTGGGCCACGAGGTTGAAGGGGAAGTTGAAGGGCGAGATCGCGCCGATGACTCCGATCGGGACGCGCGCCGTGAAGGCGAGCTTGCCGGCGCCGGCGGGGGAGGCGTCCATGGGGACGACCTCGCCGGCGAGCGTGCGCGCCTCGGCCGCCGCCGAGCGAAACGTGTAGACGGCGCGGTCGGCCTCGACGCGGGCCGCCTTCACGGGCTTGCCGGCCTCGTCCGAGATCGTTCGGGCGATCTCCTCCTGGCGCTCGGCGACGATGTCGGCCGTGCCCTCGAGGATCTCGGCGCGCCGGTGCGCTGGAAGCGGCTCGGCCATCGCCCGAGCGGCGGCGTCGACCGCGCGGCGCGCCTCGGCCGAGCCCGCGCGGGCGACGCGCCCGACGATCTCTCCCGAGTACGGCGAGCGCACCTCGTGCCATGCGCCCGTCTCGATCCACTCGCCGTCGAGGAGGAGCTTCCGCTCGCGGGCAGTGACCGCCATGGCGCTATTCAACCACGCCTCGCCGGGCGCCGCCGTCCGGCCGAACGCCCGCCGCGCGCGGGCCGGGACGGATGTCCCGACGCGCCGCTCCGGTTCGAGGTGAGAATCACGGTCACGGAATGAGCGAAGCGGACGTGCGCACGGTGGGGGTGGTCGGCCTCGGTACCATGGGGGCCGGGATCGCCCAGGTGTGCGTCCAGGCCGGGATCGCGACGGTCGGCCGCGAGGTGAGCGAGGAGCTCTGCGAGCTCGCCCGTGAGCGGATCGCCCACTACCTCGGGCGCGGCGTCGAGAAGGGCCGGCTGACCGCCGAGGAGCGGGACGCGGCACTCGGGCGCCTGACGACGACGACCGAGCTCGCCGACCTCGCTGCGTGCGACCTCGTCGTCGAGGCGATCGTCGAGGACCTGGGAGCGAAGCGGGAGCTCTTCCGCGCCCTCGAGAGCGTCGTGAGGGAGGGCGCCGTGCTCGCCACGAACACGTCGGCGCTCTCCGTGACAGAGATCGCAGGGGCGACCAAGCGTCCGGAGCGGGTCGTCGGCATGCACTTCTTCAACCCCGCGCCGGTGCTCCCGCTCGTCGAGGTCGTGCGCACGGAGCTCGCCTCCGACGCCGCAGTCGAGACGGCGTTCGCGCTCGCTGAGCGCCTCGGTAAGGAGCCGATCCGCTGCAACGACACGCCGGGCTTCGTCGTCAACCGCATCCTCATCCCGCTCCTGAACGACTGCGTGCGCGTGCTCGACGAGGCCGGCGTCTCCCCCGAGGACCTCGACAAGGCGATGACCCGCGGCGTCAACTGGCCGATCGGCCCCTGCGCGCTCATCGACCTGATCGGCATCGACGTCCACGTCCATGCCTCCGAGGCGCTCCACGCGGCGCTCGGAGAGGCGCGCATGGCGCCGCCCCAGCGCCTCGTTCGCATGCGGGACGAGGGCCACCTCGGCCGCAAGAGCGGGCAGGGCTTCTTCAGCTACGGCGGCTGACATACCAAGTAACAGACTGTTACTTGGCTCAGCGGGCGAGCTCGTCCTCGAGCCGGGTGGCCTCGGCCTTCATGGCGTCGGCCTCCTCTGGCGTGAAGACCCGGTCGGTGAACTCCGCATCGAGCAGGAGCAGCGTCTCGGGCCCGCCGAGGACCGGGACGGCGATCTCCGAGCGCACGCGCTCGTCCGTCGCCAGGTAGTCCGGGTCGCGGCGGACGTCCTCGACGAGCTGGGCCTCGCGGGTCTCGGCGGCTCGCCAGCAGATGCCGCCCTGCTCGCGCCGGATCTCGTAGATGAGGCGGAGTCCGCCGACCGACGCGACCACGCGGAGCGCGTTTCCCACGCGCATGTGGCAGTAGAGCTGAACGTCGGGCAGCCGGGCGGCCAAGCGGTCAACCGCCTGCCGACAGAGCTCGATCACGCCCTCGTCGCGCTCGATCGGCACGTGGACCACCGGCCTCGGGTCCCGAAACCCCTGGCGGCTCGGCATTGTCATCGGGGAGTATGCCCGAGGCGGCGGCGGGAGGAGGGGCGCCGCGCCGTCCGGACGCACCCCTACGATCGAGGAGCAGTGACGCTTTGTGCGCTCTGCCGTCGGAACCTTCTCGCGGGAGAGCGCTTTCGCTACTGGCGAGGGGTCGAGGAGCGGCA
>JAIBJN010000106.1 GCA_020029595.1 Actinomycetota bacterium
GCCCCAGCCCGAGCCTCCGCAGGCTGCGCCGCCTCCTCCGGCCGCGGAACGTCCGCCGCTCCGCCCGGTCCCCCCGCCGGCGCCGCAGCCTCCACCCCTCGCCAGGCCGCCGGCCGCGGCGGAGCCGGTGCGTCCGGAGGCCTCATCGGACGTCATCGACCTCCGCACCCGTGTAACGGCGCAGCCGCGACGCTGGAACCTCTGGGATCTCGAGCGGCGCGCGCGGGACGAGGCTCAGCGCGATCCGGTTCGCTACGAGGAGTGGTCGTACCTCTTCGTCCACCTCCGGCAGTTCGCGACTCCGGACGGGTCCTTGCCGACCGAGTTCGACAGCCTCGTCCGGGAGTCGTTCGGCGACCTGCTCGAGCGCGCAGGCCGATGAAGGCGGCGCTCGCGCGACGACAGGCCGCACTGGCCGGCGTCGCCCTCGTCGGAGCGCTCGGCGCCATCGCCCTCAGCCGTCTCGATGACGGATCCGACGCCGTGCCGCCCCCCGCCGCCGTCGTCGAGTGGCAGGACGCCCGCGTGGCGGTCTTCGCCGCGACCGGCGAGCCAACCGCCTGCGGCGTCACCCTCACGCCGGGGACGCTCGGCATCGTCCATCCGGTGCTCCCCTGCGGAGCGAGGCTCATCGTCGAGCATCAGGGCCGGCGCGCGGAAGCCGACGTCGTCGACCGCGGCCCGGTCGAGACCGGCCGAGCCTTTGACGTCTCGCCCGCGCTCGCCGAACAGCTCGGCATCGCGGGCGAGGCGAGCGTCCGCTGGCGCTTCGCGGACTGAACGCACAGCTTCCTCCGCAGGTCGACGTCTGGAACGTGGCCCCATACGCGTGGGGACGACTCGGCGCGGATTTCACTCGGCGCTGCGGTAGAGTGATCTCAGTGCTCGACTCCGTGCGTGGCACCGTGCGCCCATGTAGAACCAACAGCTACTGAGAGGGAGCCCGGGTCCGGCCTCCGAGTCGGTAGGGCACCCACCTGGTATTCCCAGGTTCCTCACGCACGGGGCTTCATCGGCGGGGTGGAGCACTCTCTTCTTCCATGGCCACCGGAGAGCTGATCGGGAACGCCGTCCAGGGCGACGACCTCGCCTGGATCGCCCTCACCACGGAGCGCGGCAGGATCGTCGCAGCCCACGGCGAGGGCCCGGGTGCGGCTCCGCTCTGTGGCGACGTCCGCGGGCTCTCGCTGCTCGAGGCCGCCGCGCGACCGGGCGAGCCGCTTGCCCTCGATGCCCTCCACGACGCGCTCGGCCCGGCGGTACGCGCCGAGCCGGAGCCCAACCGCGTAGCCGTCGCCATGAGCGGGGGCGTTGACAGCGCGGTCGCGCTGCTCGAGGCCCGGGAGGCCGGGCACGAGCCCGTCGGCGTCACGCTGCGGCTCTGGACCGACCCGGCCGGGCCCGACGAGGAGCGCGCGTGCTGCTCGCCCGCGGCCGTCGTCGCCGCCCGCCGGACGTGCCACGCGCTAGGCGTCCCGCACGTCACGCTCGACCTTCGAGAGCGTTTCCGCCGCGCCGTCGTCGCGCCGTTCGTCGCCGGCTACGGAAGGGGGGAGACGCCGAACCCGTGCGTCCGCTGCAACGGCAGCTTCCGCTTCGCGGCCCTTCTCGCCTTCGCCCGCCGAGTCGGCGCCGCCCGGCTCGCGACGGGCCACTACGCGCGTCTCCGGGACTATCGCGGCCGGCTCCTGCTCGCCCGGGCGGCTGATTCCGCCAAGGATCAGTCCTACATGCTCGCCCGCCTCGACCCGCGGCTGCTCGACCGGCTCTGGTTTCCGCTCGGCGAGCTGACGAAGGCGGAGACACGGGCGCGGGCGCGCGCCGCCGGGCTCGATGCCGCCGGGCGGCCCGAGAGCCAGGAGGCCTGCTTTCTGGCCGGCGGGGACTACCGGGACTTCCTCGCCCGTCAGGGGCTCGCCGAGCGCGAGGGGCCGATCGTGGACGAGAACGGGAGCGAGCTGGGGCGTCATCGAGGGTTCTGGCGCTTCACACCCGGCCAGCGCCGCGGCCTCGGGGTGGGGGCGGGCATGCCCGTGTACGCCCTCCGCACCGAGCCGCGCCTGAACGCGGTCGTCGTCGGCCCGCGCGAGTCGCTCGCGCGGACGACGGTCAGCGTGCGCTCGGGACGCCTGTTCGTCCCGGTCGAGCGGGTCGAGGCAAAGCTCCGCTACCGCTCGCCCGCCGCGCCCGCCCGCGTCGAGCCCGCCGGCCGCGGCTTCCGCCTCTCACTCGACGAGCCGGCCTACGGCGTCGCGCCCGGCCAGGCGGCGGTTCTCTACGAGGAGGACGCCGTCGTGGGCGCGGGCCTGATCTCCACGACGGCCTAAGAGCCCCTTCCGGAATGAGGAGCTGTGCCGCCGGGCCGCGCTGGACGGCGCGATCCTGCGTCCTCTCTATGAAGAAGGGCCGCCTGTCAAGCAGGAGTCTGCTCTCGGCGCTCACCTCCCCGCGAGCGTCGGCTTCGAGCTTCGCTCAGCTCTCTGTGCCAGATCGCCTCGGCGAGGCGGCGGCCGATCTCGATCGCGGCCAGCTTCGTCCCTCGCTTCTGGCCGTGGCGGGCGCGCATGCGCTCGCGGATCGGCCGGTAGTGGGGGTGGCGGGCGGCGCTGTGCGCCGCCTCCACGAGCGCCCAGCGCAGGTGATTGGGGCCGTTCTTGCGCAGCGGCCCGCGCCGGTCGCGCTCGCCCGACTGGTCGACCCGAGGGCAGAGGCCCGTATAGCCGACGAGCTTGCGCGCGCTGGCAAAGCGGGAGATGTCGCCGATCTCGGAAGCGATCGTGAAGGCGAGCACCCAGCCGATGCCGGGGCAGGTGAGCAGGAGCGGCACGTACGGGTGCTCGGCGCCGAGAGCCCGCAGCTCCCCCTCGCAGCGCTCGATCTGCTCGTCGAGCGTGTCGATGAGGGCAAGGCTGGCCGCCAGCGTCGAGCTCCAGGGCTCGGGCAGGGCGAGCCGCGCAAGCAGCCTGCGCCCGCCGAGGCCGAAGAGGTCGCTGGTCGGGTTGGGGACGCCGTATTGGAAGAGGATCGAGTGGATGCGGTTCTTGAGCGCGCGCCGGTGCTTGACCAGGTGGAGCCGGAAGCGGGCGCGCTCGCGCTCGGCGCGCACCCGCGGGCTGGGGAGCCAGATCTCCGGCACCAGCCCCAGGCGGGCAAGCTCGGCCAGCACCCAGCAGTCGATCCTGTCCGTCTTGCAGGCCAGGGGGGCGATGCCGCGCACCTTGAGGGCATCGGCGATGCGCACGTCCCAGCCGGCGAGCTCGAGCCGGTCGTGCACGAAGCGGGCGCCGCTCATCGACTCGATCACGGCGAGCACGCCTTCGCCGGCATCGCCCAGGCGTCGCACCAGTCCGGCCAGCCCGTCGGCGTCCGGCGGCACCTCTCCGATCCCGAGCCGCTCGCCGGCGGCGGAGAGCGCTTGCCAGTCGAGGCGCTTGCGGCTGAGGTCCAATCCGACGTACAACATTGCAGGGGCCTCCCTTCGTCTCGTAGAGGACGCGCGGAGTTTCTCTCCGGCCGTGGGGCTCACGTATCTGCTCATCCGCCTGGGCGGAACCGTCGGACGGCTGACGTCGTTCCTCCAAGGGCTCGAACGGGAAGTACTCCCGGTGATCAACGAGACCGGAGGGACGGTGCAGCGGGTGAACGCGCAGCTGGACAAGGTCGATCGCGTGACGGACAGCGCCGTCGACGTCGCCGACAGCGTGGACACGGCAGTCCGAGCGGTGACGCTCGCTCTCACGCGGCCCGTCCAGAAGATCTCCGGCCTGGTCGAGGGCGTTACTCACGCGCTCGCCTCGCTCCGCGTCCGCAAGAGCCCGCGCCAGGCCTACGAGGCCGGTCGCGAGGCCGCAGCCCGGCGCGAGCAGGAGATCATGGACGAGCTGCGAGGAGAGGGCGCAGACCGTGAGCGCTGACTCGATCACGCTCTCGATCCCCAACGCAAAGCCGTTCCACGGCGTCGCTCGCCTCGTCGTCGGGGGGCTCGCCGCACGACTCGATCTCTCCTACGAGCACCTCGAGGACCTGCAGCTGGCGCTCGCGAGCGTGCTCGAGCGGGACGGCTACGTCGCCGGGCAGGAGGTGACCGTGCGCCTCGTCGTCGGCTCCGACTCGGTCGGAATGGCGATCGGCCCGCTCGATCCCGCCGAGCTCCGCGCCGACCTCGAGCGCGAGCCGGCGGACGGTATCTCGCTCTCCCGGCTCCTCTCGACGCTCGTCGACGAGATCTCTCTCGAGGACGTCGACGGCGGCCACTGGCTCCACTTCGAGAAGCGCGTCCCGATGACTCGCCCCGAGCCGCGGGGCCCTCCGTGACGACGGCCGGGGGGAAGACCGACCGCGAGCTCCTGCGCCGCTACCACGAGAACGGGGACCTGGAGGCGCGGGAGCGGCTGATCGAGCAGTACCTGCCGCTCGTGCGCTCGCTCGCGCGCCGCTACGCGAACCGTGGCGAGCAGCTCGAGGATCTCGTGCAGGTCGGCTCCATCGGGCTGATCAAGGCGATCGACCGCTTCGACGTCGGCCGCGGGGTCGAGCTGACGACGTACGCGACGCCGAACATCATCGGCGAGATCAAGCGGCACTTTCGGGACAAGGGCTGGTCGATCCGCGTCCCGCGGGGGCTCCAGGAGCTGAACGTCCGTCTCTCGCAGCTGCTCGAGCAGCTGACGATCGAGCTCGAGCGCTCGCCGACGATCGCCGAGCTCGCGAAGGCGGCCGGGGTCTCGGAGGAAGAGGTGCTCGAGGCGCTCGAGTCCGGGCAGGCCTACACGACGGTCTCGCTGTCGGCGCCCGCCGGCCAGGGCGAGGACGGGGAGCTCGACCCCCTCGAGTCGCTGGGAGAGCTCGAGCACGAGTACGAGGTGAGCGAGGATCGCGCGGTGCTCGCGCCGGGGCTCGAGGTGCTCGACGAGCGCGAGCGGAGGATCATCTACCTGCGCTTCTGGGAGGGTTTGACCCAGTCGCAGATCGCCGAGCAGGTCGGGATCTCGCAGATGCACGTCTCCCGCCTGATCCGGCGGTCCCTCGAGAAGGTCCGCGAGGAGATCGCGAGCGGCCAGAAGGCTTCCTAGCGGGCGCTCGGGCTCCGCGGGATCCCGCCTAGAATCGAGAGGATGCGCACGTCCGCCGAGCTGCGGGAGGGCTTCCTCTCCTACTTCGAGTCGAAGGGTCACCTCCGGCTTCCGTCCGCATCCCTCGTCCCGGCGACCTACGATCCGTCGGTTCTCCTCACAACGGCGGGAATGCAGCCGCTGAAGCCGTACATGCTCGGGCTCGAGCAGCCGCCCGCGGCCCTCTTGGCCACGGTGCAGAAGTGCTTCAGGACGACGGACATCGACGAGGTCGGCCTCACCGCGCGCCACCTGACCTTCTTCGAGATGCTGGGCAACTTCTCCCTCGGCGACTACTTCAAGGACGGCGCCGCCGAGCTCGCGTGGGAGTTCGTGACCGAGCACATGCGGCTCGAGCGGGAGCGCCTCTGGGCGACCGTCTTCGCCGGCGACCCCGAGCTCGGCCTCGGCGAGGACGCGGTGGCCGTGGCCGCGTGGGAGCGCATCGGGATCCCGGCGGGGCGGATCGTCCGGCTCCCGCGCTCGGAGAACTTCTGGCAGGCCGGGCCGACCGGCCCGTGCGGCCCCTGCTCGGAGCTCTACTTCGACCGCGGGCCGGAGCACGGCTGCGACCGTCCCGACTGCGCTCCCGGGTGTGAGTGCGATCGCTTCCTCGAGGTCTGGAACCTCGTCTTCATGGAGTTCGACCTCCACGAGGACGGGACGCTGACGCCGCTCCCGAGCCAGAACATCGATACGGGCCTCGGTGTCGAGCGCGGCGCCGCGGTGCTCCAGGGAGTGCACTCGGTCTTCGAGACGGACGGCTTCCAGCACGTCATGGAGTGGGTCGCCGCCGAGACCGGCACCCGCTACGGGGAGTCCGATGTCGTCACCAAGGCGCACCGCGTCCTCGCCGACCACGGCCGGGCGATGACGTTCCTCGTCGCCGACGGCGTCACGCCTTCCAACGAGGGACGCGGCTACGTGCTCCGCCGCGTTATCCGGCGCGCCGTCGTCAACGGGCGCGACGTCGGGCTCGAGGTCTTCCTCCCGCGCCTGGCGGACGTCGTCGTCGAGCAGATGAGCGGCGTCTACCCGGAGCTCGGCGAGAACCGGGACGCGATCCGGCGCACGCTCGCCGCCGAGGAGGAGAAGTTCGGCGAGACGCTCGCCCGCGGGCTCAAGCTCTTCGAGGAGGCGGCCAGCAAGGGCGCGATCAGCGCGGAGGACGCGTTCGTCCTCCAGGCGACCTACGGCTTCCCCGTGGAGATGACGGTCGAGCTCGCCAGGGAGCGGGGCCTGGCCGTCGATCTCGACGAGTTCAATCGGCTGATGGCCGAGCACCGCGAGGTCTCGCGGGGCACCACGACGGGTGGCGCCGCCGTCGAGCGCGCCGCCGAGCTCGCGCGGTCGGCCGGCTTCCGGGCCGAGTTCGTCGGCTACGAGAAGACGGACGTCCTCACGCAGATCGGCGCGCTCGAGGGGCTGGACGACCGGCTCTTCCTCGCCAAGCTGCGCGAGTCGCCCTTCTACCCGGAGGGCGGCGGCCAGGTCAGCGACCAGGGGTGGATCGAGAAGGACGGCGTGCGCGCCGAGCTCGTCGCCGCCTTCCGCTTCGGCGACGATCAGGTGCTCCTTCTCGAGGGCGAGGGCTTCGCCGTGGGCGACCGCGCGCGCGCGGTCGTGCCGTGGAAGGTGCGCTTCCCGACGATGGCGAATCACACGGCCACCCATCTCCTCCACAAAGCGCTCCAGGACGTGCTCGGCGACCACGTGCGCCAGGCCGGCTCCGCCGTACGGCCGGACAAGCTCCGCTTCGACTTCACGCACCCCCAGGCGCTCACGCAGGAGGAGCGCGGCCGCGTGGAGGAGATCGTCAACGAGCGCATCTTCGAGAACCGTCCGGTGCGCGCGTTCCTGACGCCGCTCGAGGAGGCGCGGAAGCTCGGCGCGATGATGCTCTTCGGCGAGAAGTACGGCGGCGTCGTCCGGGTGATCGAGGTCGACGGCTTCTCGCGCGAGCTCTGCGGCGGCACCCACGTCCGCGCGACCGCGGAGATCGGCCCGTTCGCGATTCTCTCGGAGGGCTCTGTCGGCTCGGGCGTCCGCCGCATCGAGGCGGTGACGTCGGGCGAGGCGTTCGCGTTCCTTCGCGGGCGCGCCCACGAGGCTGACGAGCTCCGCCGTGAGCTCGAGCAGACGCGGAAGGAGGTCCGACGGAAGCCGGAGGCGGCCGCCGGACCCGAGGTCGTGGACGAGCGGCGCAGCATGGCCGGCGACGTGGCGGTGATCGTCATGGAGCTGGCCGCCTCGTCGCCGGAGGCGCTGCTGGAGCTCTCGGACAGCCTGAGGCAGAAGCACGCGCCGGCCGCGGTCGTCCTCGGGACGCGGGAGGACGGGCGCGTCCATCTCGTCGTCAACCTCGACCGCTCGCTCGAGGAGCGGGGGATCGACGCCGTCCAGGTCGTGCGACAGGCGGCGGCGCTCGTCGGAGGAGGCGGAGGCGGGCGTCCGACGATGGCGCGCGCCGGCGGCCGCGATCCGGAGAAGCTCGGCGAGGCGCTAGCGGAGGCGGAGAAGGCGCTCCTCGCGGCGCTCGGCTGACGGGCTCGGCGGCAGGACCGGCGACTACAATCGCCACGCCGTGAAGGTGCTCGCTCTCGACTACGGCTCCGCGCGGACCGGCGTGGCCGTGTCCGATCCGACCGGCACCGTCGCGCGGCCGCTCGAGGTCGTCGAGCGGGCCGGCACGGACGCCGGCCTCGCGCGCATCGTCGAGCTCGCCCGCGCGGAGGGCGTCGAGCGGATCGTCGTCGGCCTCCCCGTCACGCTACGCGGCGAGCGCGGCGCCCAGGCCGAGGAGACGGAGCGCTTCGTCGAGCGCCTGCGAGCTGCCACGGATCTCCCGGTGGAGAGCTTCGACGAGCGCTTCACCACGGCGCTCGCGCGCCGCGCCGGCGAGACGCGCGCGGCCGAGGACGCAGTCGCGGCCGCGCACCTGCTCACGAGCTACCTGCAGTGGAAGGCGAGCGCCCACCCCGCGTGAGAAGCGACTACCGTAGGAGGCGCGGCGGCCGGCTCGCTGCGCTCCTCGGAGTCGTCGTCGGGTTCGGTCTCGCGGCCGCGATCGCGTGGGCGGTCTCCGGCGTGGGCTTCGGGGGAGGCGATGCGGCTCCGTCTGAATCGAGCACCGGGGGGACCGACACGGCTCCGCCCAAGCCCGTGCTCCGCATCGTCTTCCCCGAGGGCTTCACGCGAAAGGAGATGGCCCGGCGGATCGTGGCCGTGAACGTGATCGCCGAGGAGGAGCGCGGCATCTCGCCGTCGCTTCGCCCGAAGACCTACCTCCTCGCGACCGAGCGCGTTCGCGACCTGCCGGCGGGCTTCAAGAACGCGAAGGCCCCGAACCTCGAGGGCTTCCTCTTCCCGGCCACGTACGACTTCCACGAGGAGACGACCTCCCAGGAGCTCGTCGCCGACCAGCTCGACGCGTTCGAGCACAACTGGGCGAAGGTCGACATGGATTACGCGCGCTCGAAGAACCTGACGCCGTACGACGTCCTCATCATCGCCTCGATGATCGAGGAGGAGGTGCAGGTTCCCCGCGAGCGCGCGCTCGTCGGGGCCGTCATCTACAACCGCTTGAAGGCGGGTATGCCGCTGGGGATCGACGCGACGATCCGGTACGGGCTCGGCATCCCGCCGACGAAGGCGATCCTCGAGAGCCAGCTCGAGTCGGACAGCCCCTACAACACGCGCAAGCGCGCCGGGCTCCCGCCGACCCCGATCTCGAATCCCGGCCTCGCCTCGCTGCAGGCGGCGGCGCATCCCGCCGAGGTCGACTACCTCTACTTCGTGCGCAAGGCCGACTGCAAGAGCCACTTCTTCACCGCGAGCGAGCGGGAGTTCCTCGACTACCCGCGCGCCGGCCTGCAGTGCTGATCTCCGGCGAGACGCGGCTGGTCGGGCTCCTCGGCTACCCGCTCTCGCACTCGCTCTCGCCCCGCATGCAGAACGCCGCCTTCACGGCGGCGGGGCTCGACTGGGCCTACGTGCCCCTGCCGGTCGAGCCTGGACGGTTAGAGGAGGCCGTCGCCGGGCTGGCGGCGCTCGGCTTCATCGGGGCCAACGTGACCATCCCGCACAAGACCGGCGTGCTCGCCTTCTGCGACGAGCTGGACGCCGTTGCAGAGCGCGGGGGCTCCGTGAACACGCTTCTCGTCCTGGACGGCCGCGTGCTCGGCTCGAGCACGGACGGCGCGGCGGTCACGGGCGCGCTCGCGGCCGAGGGCGCGCGCGTGCTCCTCTTGGGCGCGGGCGGCGCCGCGCAGGCCGTGGCAACGGCCCTCGCGGACGCGGGCT
>JAIBJN010000045.1 GCA_020029595.1 Actinomycetota bacterium
TCACGCCTAGCGCAAGCCCCTTGACGGTGAGCTCCGCCATTCGAACCGCGCAGTAGGGCATCGGCTCGTTGTGCCAGCAGAAGAGAATGGTGTTCCTGCTGCCGTAGACGTCCATCCGGCGCCGGTCGCGCGACGGCGACTCGTGGTGATGGATCGGATCGGCAGCGCCGAGCCGGGTGACGTATCCCGCGGCGAGCATGCGCAAGCAATAGTCGGGCTCCTCGCCCTGGTGAAAGATCGTCTCGCGGTAGCCGCCGAGCTCCAGGAACACGTCGCGACGGAGCGCATGCGCCGTGCCGATGAATGTCGGGACGACGTACACGCGACGGCCGTCTGGCGCCCGCGCAGGCGCCCTGGGTCGAACGGTGGGGCTGCGGCGCGTGTCGACGACCGGGATCGCTATCGCCCCGACGCGCGGGTGATCGAACTCGGTCAGCGTCTGGGCCACCGTCTCCCTGGAAGAGAAGACGGCATCGTCATCGATCGAGATGATCGCACCAGCCTCTGCGAGCCTGGCGGCGAGGTTGCGCTGGAGGATGTAGCCGCGTGGGACCTCCGAACGGTGCACTCGCACTGCCGGGAAATTGCGCGCCAGCATCTCGGCCGTGCCGTCCGTCGAGGCGTCGTCGAGGACGAGGACCTCCACGCGGGCAGTCTGGTTGAGCGCCGACTCGACTGCGCGTGGCAGCTCCGCGCGCCGGTTGCGGGTCGTGATCACGACGGTTGCGTCGGGGCCGTTCACGCGCACCTCTCGTAGAGCTCGACCATCTGCCCGGCGACCGCCTCCCACCGGTACAGGGCAAAGGCGCGTGCCCTGCCTCGCTCGCCGAGGTCGCCGGGATCGGCGCGTACCTCCTCGATCGCGGCGGTAAGCCGCCTCCTGTCACCCTCACGAACGAGCACGCCCGCGTCGCCGATTACCTCGGGCAGCGCACCGCTCGCATAGGCGACGACCGGCACGCCTGCGGCCATGGCCTCGACGACCGTCCGTCCGAACTGCTCCTTCGAGCGCGCCGTCGCGCGCGATGGCGCGACGAGCACGGCCATACGCTCGAGCTGCCGCGCCAGTGTCTCGGTGGATCGGGCCGCGACGACCTCCGCCCCGGCCGCCCGCAACTCGTCCGCCAGCGGGCCCTCGCCGACGCACAGGAGCCGCGGCCCCAGGTCGGCGAGGTCGAGGACGCCCTTCTCCGGGATGAGCCGGCCGACGAACCCGATGCGGTCCCCTGTCGGCCTGACGCGGAAGAGCTCGTCGTCGACGCCGTAGGGAATGACGGACATCGGCCCCCGAAAGCCCCAGAGGCGCAGCAACTGGCCGGCCTCCAGACAGCACGGGTAGGCACCTGCGAGCCGCCTTAGCACCCAGCTCCGCAGCGCCCGCACCGGCGCGGGAAAACGCTTCGCGATGTTCTGAGCGGCAAACATCACGACCGGTCGCCGGCCGGCCGCTGCCACTGCCTCGCCGGCGGCAGGGAAATACGGGTCCTCGTGCACGTCCACGAGGTCCGGGTCGAACTCGCGCACCGCCCGGCGGAGCGCCCGCGGGCTCCAGAGATGGAGAGGGATGCTGTTCCGATTGAGCAGACGCGAGCGCCAGTGAGGGAGCTCCGCCTCGACCGGCGACACCGACCAGTCGGAGCCGTAGGCGTCGGGGACGACGAGCCCGACCTCGACGCCGCGTCGCTGCAAGGCGAGATCGCGCCGCCGGAACCGGGCGTCGTTCGCCATCGGATAGATGCGCAGGACTCTCACCGCGCTCCCTCCTCGGCGACGAAAGCCTGCAGGCGCTCGACGAACCGCTCCTCCGAGAAGGCCGAGGCCCGGGCGCGCAGCTTCTCGGCCTCCCAGGGAACCGTCGAGAGCTCGGCGAGCGCGGCGGCGATCGCCCCGGGAGCCGGCTCGCCGAAGAAGAGCCCCGTCTCGCCCTCCGACACCGTGTCGAGGTACCCACCGAAGCGAAGCGCCGCCGCGGGCTTGCCGAACGATGCGGCCTCGAGCGGCGTCAGTCCGAAGTCCTCGAAGGAGGCCGCGACGACCGCCGCACAGGCGCCGTAGAGCCAGCGCAACACCTCGTCCCGAACGGCACCGACAAACTGCACGTTCGGACCGGCCGTCGCCCGGAGCCGTGCCTCGTCGGGCCCGGTGCCGACGACCACGAGCCGGTCGCGCGGGCGCAGGTCGAGTGCGGCGACGACGGCGTCGACGTTCTTGTACGGAAGCAGCCGCGAGACGCAGAGCAGGAAGCCCGGTTCGAGCCCGGGGACGGCCTCCGCCAGGCCCTCCGGCCGAAGCGCGGGCGGCGGAGGAAGGACCGCGGCCCGAAGGCCGTAGATCTCTTCGACCATAGAGGCGACGTGCGTTGACGCGACCAGGTAGCGCCTCGCCGTCGCCGCCGTCCGCCGGTCCCACCTTCTAAGGGGCGGACAGAACGCGCAGGCGGCCATGCGCGCGGGAACGCCGAGGGGGCGGACGTAGCGATCGCTCTGGTAGAGCCACCTGGCGGGAGCGTGACAGTAGACGAGCTTGCGCCCGTCCGTCCGAATCCCGTGTGCCCAACCGCTCGAGCTGCAGACGAGCACGTCTGCGTTCACCCGAATCGACGAAACCGCCGGCGCGAGCAAAGGGAAGGCCAGCCGATGGTGCCGGCGCAGGAGCCCGAGTCTGTTGAGCGTGGACGGACGCACGTCGACTGTGTGGAATTCCGGGAACGTTGCGCCCGGATCGAAAAGGCTGGTGTAGACGGGCGCCTCGGGGAACGCCCGCGTCATCGAGAGCACGACTCGCTCCGCCCCGCCCCGCTGTGTCAGGTAGTCGTGTGCGAGCGCGACTTTCATGGGCTCCGCCGGGTCGTGCGGGCGAGCGTCATCCGGTACGCCTTCGTCATCAGCTCGGCGATTCGATCCGGCTCCAGGTTGGCCGTCTGCATTCGGGCGGCTGCTCCGATCCGGCGGCGAAGAGTGGGGTCACGCCCGAGCAGTAGGAGCCGCTCGGCGAGCGCTTCGGCGTCGCCGGGCTGGTAGAGAAAGCCGGTCCTACCGTGCGCGACGATCTCGGCCGGGCCGCCCGCGCCCGACGCGACGACAGGGAGGCCGGCGCTCATCCCTTCGAGGACGACTTGCCCGAAGGGCTCGGGGATGATCGAGGCGTGAACGAGGACGTCGAGGCGCTCCAGCTCCTCGGCGACGTTCTCCCGAAACCCTCTGAACTCGACGCGTCCCCCGAGACCCACCCGAGGGACGAGCGCGTGCAGCTCCAGCTCGTAGCCGCTCTCGCCGAAGAGCGGCGCACCGACGATCACGGCCCGCTCCTCCCCGCCCGGGAAGGCCCGAGCGAACGCGTTCAGGAAGACGTGCTGCCCCTTCCAGGGTGTGATCCGACCGACCATCCCGACTCGGAGTGGTCCACCCTCGCCCGCCCGCTCCCGTGGAGGCCACGCGACTACCGGATAGGGGATGACGACCCCCCGCGAGGCCGCGGGCCCGAGCGTCTCCAGGGTCGAGCGCGAGTTCGCGACGACCGTCGTCGCAAGCCGAGCCAGCGCACGGACGAGCGTGATCGCCGGCCGAGGGAGGTAGTCCTCTGCGATGCGGTCGTGCGCGTGCCACAAGACCGGAACGCCGACGAGACGCGCGGCGGTCGATCCGTAGACGAGCGCCTTGAGGGAACTGGCGTGGACGAGGTCGGGACGAAGACGGTGAATCCGACCCGCGACGCGGGCGACGTAGGACAACGTCGCTCCAGCCGCGCGAGCGCCGAGGAATCCGGGGCGGACGCACTCGCGGGTGATACCGCGCCCCGACTCCCCCATCGGAAGCACCTCCACGGAGACGCCGCTGTCGCGGAGCCGGTCGACGAGAGGACCGTCCTCGGCAAGGATCACGTGCGCCCGCACGGAACGCATCGCCGGCAACAGACGGCACAGCCCGAGCTCGGCCCCGGAGAGTCGGCCGACGTGGCTCAGCACGACGACCCGGATCTCCGCCGCGCTCACGGCGCGACCTCATCCGCACGGCCGCGCCGATCGATCCAGCCGAGCGCAAGCCACGGCAGGAGGGCGACGAGGTAGAGCCCGCCGTTGAACCACTGGAGGAGCGTCGCCGTGAGGACGCCTAGGGCGGCGAGTGCCAGCGCATCGCGCCGGACGCGGGCCAGCCGGTAGGCATGGCTCAGCCCCAGCGCGATGACCACGAGGTACGCGGCCAGTCCGGGGAGGCCGAGCGCCACTGCGATGTTGGAGGGATCGAGCTCGGTCGGCCTACCGATCCCGCCGAGCCGCCTGGGGGCATTCGTGATCGGGCCGGGACCGACACCGAGCGGCTCTCTCACGGCAGCCGTTAAGCCGTCGCGCGCCAACTCGAGGTGCAGCCTCAGGGTCGAGGCGTCCGATCCAAGCGGGTCGGCAAGACCCTCCACCTGGTGCGCGGTGAGCGCCTGCGCATCGCTCGTCGCGTACGTGGTCGGCTCGAGCCGGTCGGCGAGGGTCGGGACGAGGAGCACGACTCCGACGGCTGCGACCGCCGCCGGGACGAGCGGCGTCCGAAGCCGAGCGAGCGTGACGACGCCGACCGCCAGGACGGCCGCGAGGACCGCGCCTCGGGTCCCGGCTACGAACAACGCCGACCCGATGAGCGCAATCGCAGCGGCGAGCGCAACGAGCCGCGACCACCGAGATGCGTACGCGATGCAAATGGCCAGCGCGGCCGCGAGCAAGAGAGCGTGCTCGGCCGAGGACGCGAACGTCGAGAACGGCCGCGTCGCGGTCCCGACGTTCAGCGCCTCGTAGCCGTCGGTCTCGAGCCAGAACGAGTCCCAGGAGGGAAAGCCGCGGTAGACCTGCGCGAGCCCGTAGGCGGCAGCGACCACTCCCAGCGCGCCGAGCAGCTTCCATAGCTGCGCCACGGAGTGGTCATCGAGCGTCCTCCCGATCCAGAAACCGGCCATTGGCACAAGCAGGGAGATGGCACCAACGGCTCCCGCCGACAGACTTCCCTGGAGCGGGTTGAGGGCCGAGAGCGCAATGAGGCCGCTGAGGAAGAGCACTGCGTTCGCGAGCGCGCTCCGCTCGCGAAACGCGCCGCGGCGCGACGCCAGGAGGAGGAGCATGCCGACTGCAAGCACCCCGACGACGAGCAACGGGTCGAGGCCCGAGGGCGGCGTGTCGAGCGAGGCGACGCGGCGGATCGTGCCGAGCGCGAAGAGCCAGACGACGACCAGGAGCAGAAGCGCACGCGGAAAGGCGAACGCGAGGATCAGGAACACGAGCGTCGCACCTGCGGCGATCACGAGACGCAGGCCGTCTGCGCTCGCCGCGATCGTGCCCAGTACGAGCGCGGCTGCAAGCACGGCGGCCGCCGTTGCCGGGCCCAAGCCCGGTTGCCGAGCGCTCGCAAGCCGTGCGGCGAACGCGGTCACCGCCGGCCCCCCTCGATGAGCTGCTCGTACGAGTGGGCGACGTCGCTGGCCGCTCGGTCCCACGTGAACTCCTCGGCGCACCGTCTCGCCGCGCGCCCGAGCTCGGTACGGAGATCGGGGTCCTGCGCAAGGCGGCCGAGCGCGGCGGCGATCGAGCGGGGGTCGCGCTGGATGACGAGGCCACCACCAGCATCAAGAAGCTCGTCGACGCCGTTGACGCGCGCTACGAGAAGCGGCAGCCCGCATGCCGCGGCCTCGTGCGTGGCAAGCGAGAACGACTCGTAAGCGGTCGGAAGAACGAAGACGTCTGCGGTCTGGTAGAAGCGCTCGGTGTCGCGGCGGAAGCCGAGGAAGCGAATTCGACTCTCAACACCGAGCGTCCGGGCGAGCTTGGCCATCCGGCGCCGGTCGCCGCTCCCGAGAACCCAGAGTTCGCCGGCCTGATCGCCGAGCTTCTGCGCCGCGACGGCGAGGGCTTCGATGGCGACAGGGAGGCCCTTGTGGTACCAGTCCCCGCCGACGAAGAGGCCGACGAACCGATCCTCGCCGACCCCGAGGGTGGCTCTCGTCTCTGCGCGAACTCGCCCGTCCGGCCGGAAGCGGCCAGAATCCACGGCGTTGGGGATGACCTGTATCGGCATCCCGGGGTAGCTCTCCTTCAGTTCGTTCGCAGCACCGGCGGAGGCTGGGGCAAGGAGCCGGGCTCGGCCCGGACGGAAGGACCAACGCTCGGCAAGAACCCAGAGAAGCAGTGCGAGCGCCGTGTTCAGCCGCCGCAGTGAAGGGGCACCGCTCCGGGACCTGCGGGTCATCTCGCGGAACGCCGTGTGACAGCACGGGACCGAAACGACGCCGAGCCGCTGCGGCACGACCGCACCCACGGCATGGAGCAGGTCGAGCCGGCAGGCGGCGACACGCGCTGACGCCAAGAGGTAGAACAGCGCGAAGCGCGCCGGGGCGGGCCGCCTGGGCGCCGGAACGCGCTTCCACGTCACGAGTGGTCGAAGCTCCGGGTCGAGCTCGCTCGCGAAGACGACGAGGTCGTAGTCGGCGTGAAGGCGCCGGACGAGCTCCGCGGCCGCGCGCTCCTGCCCGCCGTCTTCGTGGACGCCATGGGCGACGATCCCGATCCGCGCCCGATCGCCGCCGCCGTTGTGGACCGCCGCCTCGGCCGCTTTTGGTCTTGGCTTGATCCACGCATGCAGGTCGGCCGCGGACGGCACGAACCGCCTCCAAGCCACCCCTGCCACGACTCTGTAGATGACGAGAGCCGAGAGAAAGGTGACGGCGTAGGACGCGGTCGTCACGAGCGCCGCGGCGACGATCCCGCCCGAGCGAAGGAAGACGAGAAGACCGACAACAGTCACTCCCATCCCCACCAGCTGCGTCAGTCCGGCGGTGAACGGCCTGTTCAGGGCGCTGAGGCCGGCGCGCAGAACGCCGCTCGCGGCGAGGAGGACGCAGCCTGGGAGGAGAATGCGAAGCGGAAGCGCGGCGTCGGCGAACTCCTGCCCGTAGACGAGACGCGTGCCCAGGCCGGCGACGGCGGCGAGCACCCCTGCGGCGAGCGCGCCGAGCAGGATCGTCGCCTGCAGCGACCGCACGACGGTATCGACCGCGCGGTCCCCGCGCCGCGCAGCGGCGGGAAGGACGAGGTCTCCGAGCGCGCCTGCAACCGTCACGACGATCCACGAGACGCTCGTGGCGACCGCGTACAGGCCAACGGAGGATGCGGAAAGAAATGCCGGGATGATCATGAGGTCGAGGCGTGTGTTGACGATGCCCGCGGTCGAGCTCCCATGCGCTTTCAGGCCGTACCAGAGCGTGGGGCGTGCGAGCGTCCGATCCGGTCGGCCGAGTCCATGTCGCCGAAGGACCCGAGCCGTCGCCACCGTGATGCCGAGGCCTGCGGCGACAACCATCGTCAGTAGGGCAGCGTTGACCGTGAGGATGCCGAGTCTCCACAGCGCCAGGTAGGCGACTGCGATCACTGCCGGCTGGCCGAGCCGCAGTGCGTTGACGAAGAGGAAGTCGTGGTCGCCGAGAAGTACGGCGTATGCGACCTCGCCGAGAAGGTATCCGAGCACCATCAGCATGTAGACCCGAGCCGCGTCCAGCGTGGCGTCGCTCTGCGCGGCCATGAGCCTGGGAAGCAGCACCTCCCCCACGCCGATTCCGACCGCGGCGCACGGAACCACGAGCACGAGCCACGTTGCGATCAACCTGGATGCATCCTCCGGGCGGCGGGCCTGGTGGTAAGTGATTGCCTGTCGAGCCCCCATCGCAAAGAGCCAGGCGATCACGGACATCGCGGCGATCACGGCGGCGAGCTCTCCTCGCCCCGTCGAGCCAAGCGCCCGGGCGATGACGACGCCCGTGACGAGATTGACGCCGAGTGTCATAGCGGTGAGGGCGAAAGCGAACGCACCCTGACGCGCAAGCCAGCGCCCGTCGACGGGCTCCCGCGCCGGGTCGCGGCGATCCGGCTTCAACTGCCTCGCCCACTGGAGACCCGGGGCAACCTTCGCCCGTGACCACAGGGCCTAATACGCTTCTCGCTCACGGAAAACAGCGGGAATAGTCTCGATGAGCAGCTTGAAATCGCTGAACAGCGACCAGTTCGCGACGTAGAGGTAATCGAGCTTCACCATTTCCGCGAACGGAATATCGCTCCGACCGAGCACCTGCCAGAGGCCGGTGATCCCGGGCTTGAGGTCCAGTCGTTTCCGCTCCCAATCACCGACGTTGCAATCCTCATCGAGGATGAGCGGCCGGGGGCCTACCAGGCTCATTTCCCCGCGGACGACGTTAAGCAGCTGGGGCAGCTCGTCGAGGCAGTAACGGCGCAAGAATCCGCCACACCGCGTGACCCGCGGGTCGCGAACGATCTTGAACATGCGGGGATCGCCCCCGTTATGGCAGTGCTTGTTCAGGTGCGCCAGGTCCGCCTTGCGCGTTTCGGCGTCTGCTGTCATCGTCCGGAACTTGACGATCCGAAATGTCCTGCCTCCGGATCCCATCCGCACCTGGCGAAAGAAGATAGGACCGGGGGAGTCCAGCTTGACAGCGACCGCGATCGCAACGAGCAGGGGCAAAAGGACAATGAGTCCGACCGTCGAGAACGCCAGATCGAAAAGGCGCTTCACGCAGCGTGACGAGGGCGACAGATGCGGCGAAGGAAGCCCGAGCAGCGGTAGGCCCTCGACCGTGTGAATGCTGATCCGGGAGCCCACGACCTCGTACAGTCGGGGCACGATGTCGATTCGGACGTCGAGGTCGACGAGCGTGCGAATCAGGCGCAGGGTCTCTTCTGTCGCGTCTCCTGAGAATGAGATCACGACGCGCTCGACGTCGAACAGGCGAACGATTGCGGGCAGGAGCTCCGTTCCGCCGAGCACCGGCACGCGCTCCAGTTCCTCGTGAAGGGTGCGGCGCTCACCGTCGACAAAGCCGACCAGGTTGATGCCGTACTCGCTGTGGTGGAGGAACTTGCGCGCGATCAACTGCCCGGTGTCGTCCGCGCCGACGATTACGGTGTTCTGCAAGTAGGCGAATCGGCGGCGGAAGAGAGTGCGGGCGAGCGCGCGGCCCAGGGGAAGCAGGGCGAGCACGACCAGCCAGAAGGTGGCGAGCTCTGCGAACGTCACATCTCCCAGCCCCGTCAGCCACACGCCGACGGCGGAGAGCCACGCTCCCACGGTGACGAGATGGAAGATGGCCGGTAGGTCGCCGGCAGTGCTGTGATCGGTGCGACGCTCATCGAATTCGTAGAGCCCATACAGCTTCGCCATGAGAATCCAGAGAGGAAGGAGCGCGAGCGGGACTGCGAGCCCGGCCAGACCGTCGGCGGCGACCCCAGCGTCGCCGACCGCCGTTGCCAGAAGGAAGGCAAGCCCGAGTGCCAGGACGTCCGTCAGCAGGAGAGTCCGGTGCACGAGCCACCCACGCCGCCGAACGACGGCCGTCTTGCGCCTCCGCTCGACGATCTCGATGGTCAGCTCGTCAACGAGCGCGGCTACCTCCGCGTAGTGCCGCACGCTTTCGACCAGGGCGAGTCGATCGAGGGTCGCACTGGGACGCCCGTTCTCCCCCGCGGACCGGCTCCTCACGTATGCGCTTGCCATTCCAGGTCCACGTGGCCGTTGCCGGAGCGCCCGGGCTCGTCGTAGACGACCCTCGTATCGGCGCCGGTCGCGACGAAGCCCAGCTTCGCCGCCGGACACGCCCCCAGCGTCATACGCAGCTCGTTGATCAGGTCGCGGCGGATCACGTTCAGACTGGAGACGAGGATGAGTCCGTCGACCCGTCCGCTAAGGGCTATTGCATCGCCCATCCCGAGGAGCGGCGGCGCGTCCACGACTACCAGGTCGGCAAGCTGCCGAAGCGTCGCAAATGTCTCGGAGACAGCCTGAGAACTGGCAAAGTTCCCTGCTTCGACGGGGATCGACCCGGTGGTTAGGACGTGGAGCGCGCCTTTCTGCCGTGCGCCATCCTGCCCGGCCAGACCGTTCGAGCCGTATTCGGCTCCGAGCTGGATGGGAGCCAATGCCGCCTCTGGCCGAACGCGAGCGAGCGCGACGTCCGTGAGCCCTGCGCGCCCGTTGAGGTTGAACAGTCGGCCTAGACCGGGCCGGCGCAGATCGAGGTCGACGAGAATGACCCGCCGACCGCTCTGCGCCAGGCAGATCGCCAGGTTGGCGGCAGTCGTCGACTTGCCCTCTCCCTCGAGTGCGCTCGTCAGCATCACCACGCCCCGGTCGGCCCTGTCGTGGCTCCTGAGGTCGAGATTGGCCCTGAGAATTCGAAACGCTTCCGCCTCGGCGCCGCAAGGATCGGCAAGCGTGACCAGGCCGTTCCCTTTCCTGAGCGGACGCCGCAGGTCTGGAACGCGTGCAAGGAGTGGGAGACCGAGCGCGCGGGCAATTTCAGGTCCCGAGCGCGGTCTCGTATCTAGGGCGTCTCGGAGGAAGGCGAGCCCGATCCCGAGGCCCAGACCGAGCACCAATCCAAGTAGACCGCTGCGCAGCGGACGCGGCCGCAGTTTGGCCGCCTGGGTCGCAGGCTTGACCACCACGAATTTCGAGGCGACGAGGGCGGCGCCTGCGCGAAGCTGCTCGGCTTTCACGATCAAGTTGGCGACCAGGGCGGCTCGGCTCGGTTGGTCGAACGCCGGCAAACCGGTCTTTCCGGAGGCGGGTCTGCCCTTGTTCGTGCCGAGCAGGTCTGCGAGCCGGCGTTCGATCGCCCCTTGAGCCTCTAGGAGAGCCGCCGTGTCCTGATCGCGACGGTAGCGCGTGTACTCGCGCGCGTAATCCGTTGCGAGCCGCGTCGCGAGATTCGGATTCTCATCGGCGACCGTGAACTCGAGGAGATCTGAATTGCCCTTGGGGGAGACATCGGATGCGTCGAGAAGCTCGTCCTCCGTCATGCCGGTAGCGCCGGCAGCCTCGAGCGTCCGCGTCACGACCGCTGGGACTCTTGCTAGATCAGCGTCGGTCTCGGCCGTACGCTCTACCTGCGGCGGAGTCTCCTGCGCACCGATGAGGACGGCGGCGGGGCTTTGGCGGCTGATCAGTACCTCGGCGGTTGCTTGGTACAGAGGGTCCTGTCGCAGCGACAGGACGACGGCGATCGCTGGAATCACCATTACGACGACAGCAACGACCCACTTCTGACGCCTCATCACGGCGACGTAGTGCCGGAACGTCGTCGACGGAGCGTCAGACGACGGGTCCATGGGGCCTGAGGAGAAGGACGGAGGCAGCGCCCCGTTTCACCGTTCGGACCGGCCGTGTCATTCCCGGCCGAGGGGCAAACGGAAAAGCGAGGATCCGTTCAATCCGACCGCAGAACTGACGTACCGCGCGCGGATTGGTGTTCAGCATCCGGGATCCCTCCCCAGGGGACCACCGGCACGCCGAGTCTAGAACGCGGCGGGCCTCATTTCAAGACGTCTACCCAGGTGCGGAGGCGGGCGCGACGAGGAGGTCGTGCTCGCGCACCGAAGCGTGATAGGTGTCCGGGTGGCGGACCCCAGGCGACAAAGGGGGACCACCGCAACCGCCACCCGGGCACATCTTCTTCCGAAAGGCGCCGGGGGTCAAACCGGCTGCCGCGTCGAGCATGCTCGTCGGCGCTTGGCGCTGGTCCCGGTCGGATGGCCCCGCCGGCGCAGACGACCCGTTAGGGACTAAATGTGTGTACTCGGAGTACGGCCGACGAAGAGTTGCGGCTGCGCCGGGCTAGTCGCCCCAGTCGAAGTCTCGCGAGCGCCCCCAGAGGGTGTCCTCGGGGTCGACGGGTGGGTCGGTGTCCTCGCCGGGCCACGCGAGCACCTTGCTCGGCTCGAGCTCGGGCTCCTGGCCGCTCAGCGTGTCTTCGAGTCGGGCCTGCTCCTCCGTCTTGAACAGGGGGTGGTTCTCGAAGGGATCCTCGACGCGATACCGGTCGATGGGCATGTTGCCGTCGAGTTGGGAGTTTCGCCGCTTCAGCTCGAGGTGCTCCTCGATGATACGGGCGAAGGTGGTCTCGTTCTGGTCGCTCACTCACACCTCCAGGTCGGGGACAGGGACAGGGGCCGGATTGTAGACGACTGGGCGCTGCCGGTGAACGCTAGTCGTGCGCGCGGACGATGGTACCTGCGTCCGCGGAGACGACACAGTTTTTCCCAGCGCGCTTGGCGCGGTACAGCGCCTCGTCCGCGGAGGCGAAGAGTGCCGCGGGAGTGGGTGCGTCGGGAAATGCCGCGACGCCGAAGCTGGCGGTCACGGCGACGAGCCCACCGGGCTGCGTCGCCATCGGGCGCGCGGCGAGCGCGCGGCGGAGCCGCTCCGCCAGCCGGTGCGCGCCCTCGAGGTCGGTCTGCGGGAGGAGGACCGCGAACTCCTCGCCGCCGTAGCGCGAGGGCAGGTCGATCTCGCGGACGGTCGTCCGCAGGATGTCGGCGAACGTCTGCAGGACGTCGTCGCCCGCCTGGTGGCCGTAGCGGTCGTTCACCTGCTTGAAGTCGTCCAGGTCGGCGAGGATCAGCGCGAGGCTCCCGCCGAAGCGCTCGGCCCGGGAGATCTCTCCCTCGAGCGCCTCCTCGAAGTGGCGCCGGTTCGGCAGCTCGGTGAGGCCGTCGGTGTTCGCCTGCCGCTCGACGAGCCGGTGGAGGCGGGCGTTCTCGAGCGCGACCGAGGCCTGCGCGCCGAGCCAGTGAGCCAGCTCGCGCGCCTCGTCGCTGAAGTCGGCGTCTCTGGGCGTGAGGTAGAGGACGCCGCTCTCGCGTCCGTCCAGGCCCAGCGGGATGGCGAGCGGCCGACCGCCCTCGTCGGGCTTCCCGTCGCTGGCGATCTCCTTCCCGTTGACGACGAGCCGTCCGCCCGCGGCGCCGGTCGCCTCGACGGTGCTCCCCACGATCACCGGAAGGAGCGCGTACGGGTCGTGGGTCGCCGCGAGGGCATCGCCGAAGCGGTTCGTCGCATCCTGGAAGCGAGCCCGCTCCGCCGCGAGCTCCTCCTGGCGCTCCTCGAGCTGGACGGCCATGTCGTTGAACGCCTCACCGAGTGCTGCGAACTCGTCGCGGCCCCGCACCGGAACCCGTCGCTCGAACCTGCCCCGTGCGATCGCGCCCGCGGCGTCGGAGAGCTCCCGCAGCGAGCGGACGATCGTGCGCCCGAGCGTGTAGGCGACGATGCCCACGGCGATCATCGCCACGGCCGAGAAGAGAAGGAACCGGCTGCGCAGGTCTCCGGCCGCCTCGTCGATCGCGGCCCTCGGCGTCAGCGCGACGAGGGCGACGGGAGGCCGCCCCTTCGCCTGCTGGGCCGCCAGGAGATTCGTGCCGAGCGCCCGGTAGCCCACGCCGTCGACCGTGACGTAGCGCGGACGCTGGTACGGGACGTCGAGCGCGCCTCGCATGAAGCTCGGCGCGATCACCCGCCCGTTGGCGACGAACGCAAAGCGATCGCCCTGATCGAGAGCCGCCTTCGACCCGAGGCGCGCCGCGAGCTCGTTGTCGAAGGGGAGGTGGACGACGACCTTGCCGAGGAGCCTTCCGTCCTTCGCGAAAACCTTGACCTCGCGGAAGGCGGCGAGCGGCGGAGGCTCCTTGCCTGCGAGGAGCTCGCCCTTGGCCGAGTAGAACGCGCTGTCCTCGACTTCGCGGGCCGTTCGCACGAGCGCCGAGCGATTGTGGGTGGCGAAGGCCCGCTGCACCTGGGTCGCGCGGGCAAGCGAGCGCGCGGTCTCGGTGGCGTCGTCCTCGATCTGCTCCTCGTAGTCCGCCTGAGCGACACGGATCGCGGTCGAGAGCCGGGAGTCGGCCGATCCCGTCTCGCCGCGAAGCGCGACCTCGCTGAACGCCACCGTCGCCGCCACGAGCGGGAGCAGGGCAAGCAGCATGAAGTAGATGACCAGCCGGAGCTTGAAGCTTCCCATGATTCAGGCGATTGGGCCGAGGGTTCCCGCAACGTGAACCCGATAGGTCCATCGGCCGAGCGGCAATCCCTCTTTAGGGGGATCCGCCGCCGACCCGGCTAGAAGATGGGCCGCTCCAGGGAGATGGCGATGACCAAGCCGAGGAACCAGCACGCCGTGGTGACTCCGACCGAGACCGGAACGAGCCGCCGGTCCCAGCCCCCCAGCGCGGCCGCGAGGATAGAGATGAAGACGGCCGCCGTGCCGAGGCGGGCGGGGTAGTAGACGAGCCCGACGAGCCCGGCGAAGATGGCGAAGGTCGCCAGGAAGTCGGCGACGAGCTGGGTCGCCGTGGGCCGGGTGCGCAGCTCCTGCTCGTTCGCGCTCACGTGCGCCGTGCTCTGGCCGCGCGCGCGAGGACCGGAGCCCGGCGGCGATCAGGCGACCCGTGCGGGCCGGGGCGACGGCCGGGGATCGGTGCCCGCGGCCGGCGCGGCGGCGGCTCGACGCCCCCGCCGCCGAGACTCTCCGCCGCATTTCCGGCGGCCGCAGCGGGCGGATCCTTGACCGCCCACCAGATCAGGTACGCGAGGTAGAGAGCCGGGATCTTGAGGATCACCGTGAACCACAAGGCGAGCCAGAGCATGTGCGCTGAGTGTAACCTAGCCCGCTTCAACCAACAGCGACCCCCGGGCCCGACGCCCCTGCGGCAGATGAGGAGGCGTCCACCCAAGCCCGTCCAGCGCCCAGCGGCGGGCTGAGCACGAGGCCCAGAAAGGGGAAGAGGTGAACGGACAACGCCCGCGCGGGCTCCTGCTTGCGCTCGTGAGCTCACTCGCCCTCGCGGCCCCCGGCGGCGCCGCTGCGGCGACGGCGGCAGAGACGGCTTCCGAGGCGTCGGCGCTCGTAGAGGAGATCGGCGAGCGCCGAGCGAGGACGTGGCACTGGCAGCGGGTGATGGGGAGGCGTCGCTCGCCGACGCTCTACCTGGAACGCGCGACGAGCGACATCGTCCTCCTGACGTCGCTCCGCGATCTCTGGCGCGGGCGCGCCAGGGCCGCGCGGGCGCGGGTGCTGCGTCCACCCCACCGAGTTCAGTGGCTCTGCATCCACCGGCACGAGGGCGCGTGGAACGACCCCAACGCGCCGTACTACGGAGGCCTGCAGATGAGCATCGGGTTCCAGCGGGCCTACGGCCGCTACCTGCTTCGCCGGAGGGGCACCGCCAACCGCTGGACGACCGAGGAGCAGATGTGGACGGCCGAGCGGGCACTCCGCGCCGGGAGCGGGTTCCACCCGTGGCCGGTCGCAGCGCGCCGCTGCGGCCTCATCTGATCGTCTCCGGCGGTCAGCGGGGGTCGGGTGGCCGCAGGACTGCGAACGGATCGGTGACCTCGAGGCCGGCGGCGGCGAAGCGGAAGACCGCGGCGGGCCGTCCACCGGCGCGCCCCGGGGGACGAGTCTCGCCGGTCGGCTCCAGCAACTGCCGCCGCAGGAGCACCCGTTGGAGGTTGGTCGCCGACACGTCGTGGCCGAGCGCGGCGCTGTAGAGCCCTCGCAGCTCCGAGATCGTGAACGAGGGCGGCGCGAGCGCGAAGCCGACGTTCGTGTACGAGAGCTTTGCCCGCAGGCGCTCGCGTCCCGCCAGCGCGATCTCGCCGTGATCGAAGGCCATCGGCGGAAGCTCGTCGACCGGGTGCCAGGTGGTGTCCTCGGGCACGCGCGGGTCGACGTCCGCGGGGACGAGCCCGAGGTAGGCGGTCGCCACCAGCCACTCCTCGGGGTGGCGCCCGGGGTCGCTGCGCGTCTCGAGCTGCTCCATGTGAGCGAGATCGCGCACGTCCACCTTGGCGGCGAGATGCCGCCGGATGGAGTGCTCGAGGGTCTCGCCGCGCTCGAGCCGCCCTCCGGGGAGCGCCCACGCGCCGAGGGACGGCTGCTTGGCGCGCTGCCAGAGGAGCACCTGGAGAACGCCGTCGCGAACCTGGAGGACCGCCGCCAGGGATTCATGGGCCGGGCGCGACTCTGTGGTAGACTTTGGCACCAGTTATCGACTGATAGGCAAAAACTCGCTCAGGAGGATACACCTATGAAGGCGCTCATCATTGTCGACATGCTGAAGGACTTCGTCGACGGGAAGCTCGCCAACCCGAAGGCGCAGGACATGATCGAGCCGCTCCAGCGCCTCCTCGCCCACGCCCGTCGGGAGGGATGGGTCGTCGTCTTCTCGAACGACGCCCACCAGCCCGGCGACCCGGAGCTCAAGATCTGGGGCGAGCACGCGATGGCAGGAGACCCCGGCGCCCAGGTCATCGAGGAGCTCGCGCCGCGCGAGACCGACATCATCTCCGCCAAGCGGGGCTACGGAGCCTTCGACGGCACCGGCCTCGACGAGCAGCTTCGCGAGCGCGGGGTGGACGAGGTCGTCATCACCGGCCAGCACACGCACATCTGCGTCCGCCACTCGTCCTACGGGGCCCTCCTCCGCGGGTACGAGATCACGATTCCCGCCGACGCCGTCTGCGCGTTCGAGGGCGTCAGCGAGGACGACGCGCTCGAGTACCTGAAGCAGACCTACGGCGCGACGGTGACGAGCGTGGACGAGCTCGTCGGCTCGCCGGCGAAAGTCACGGTCTAGCACACAGCTCTAGGGCGGCACCGGCCGGGGCGAGCCGGTGCCGCCCCTCCCCCACGCGGATACGCTGGAACGCGTGAACCGCCTTTCCGCCGAGACGAGCCCGTACCTCCTCCAGCACGCGGACAACCCGGTCGACTGGTACCCGTGGGGCGAGGAGGCGTTCGCCTTCGCCCGAGCGGAGGATCGGCCCGTCCTTCTCTCCGTCGGCTACGCCGCCTGCCACTGGTGCCACGTCATGGAGCACGAGTCGTTCGAGGACGCCGAGACGGCGCGCCTCATGAACGGGCATTTCGTGCCCGTGAAGGTCGACCGGGAGGAGCGGCCGGACGTCGACGGCCTCTACATGGACGCCGTGGTGGCCATGACGGGCCACGGCGGCTGGCCGATGACCGTCTTCCTCACTCCCGAGGGGCTCCCGTTCTACGGCGGGACGTACTTCCCGCCCGAGCCGCGGCAGGGACTGCCGAGCTTCCAGCAGGTGCTCCTCGCGGTCGCCGAGGCCTACCGCACGCGCCGGGACGACCTCGAGCGGCAGGCGGACGCGCTCGTCGGGGCGATCCGCCAGGCGAGCGAGCGGCCGCCGTCGGGCGAGCCGCTCACGGCCGGGCTCCTGACGAGCGCCGCGCCGGCGCTCCGTCGCCTCTTCGATCCCGAGGAGGGCGGCTTCGGCCCGGCGCCGAAGTTCCCGCCCGCCTCGACGATCGAGCTCCTCCTTCGGCTCCACGCACGGAACGGGGACGCCGACGCCCTCGCCATGGCGCGGCTGACGCTCGACCGCATGGCCGCGGGCGGGATGTACGACGTCCTCGGAGGCGGCTTCCATCGCTACTCGGTGGACGGGCACTGGCTCGTCCCTCACTTCGAGAAGATGCTCTACGACAACGCCCTCCTCGCCCCGGCGTACCTCCACGCCTGGATGGTGACGGGGGAGGAGCGCTATCTGCGCGTCACGTGCGAGACGCTCGACTACCTCTTCCGGGAGCTGCGCCTGCCGGAGGGCGGCTTCGCCTCCGCGCAGGATGCGGATACCGACGGCGTCGAGGGCCTCACCTTCACCTGGACGGCGCAGGAGCTCGAGGCCGTGCTGGGCGAGCCGCACGCGGAGTGGCTTCGCCAGTTCGAGCACGGGCGCTCGGTCCTGCGCGGCGAGATCCCGGAGCAGGAGCGGGCGAGGCTGCTCGAGGCGCGGGGCCGCCGGCCGCAGCCACTTCGCGACGACAAGGCGCTCGCCGGGTGGAACGGCCTCGCGCTCGCCGCGCTCGCGGAGGCGGGCGCACGACTGGACCGCTCCGACTACGTGGACGCGGCGGTCGCGCTCGCCGAGTTCCTGCTCGGGCCTCTCTCGGACGACCGGGGGCGGATTCTGCGGACGTACCGGGCCGGCGAGGCGCGAATTGCCGGCTACCTGGAGGACTACGCGAACACGGCGAACGGGCTCGTGGAGCTCTCGTGGGCAACGGGCGACCTGCACTGGCTCGAGGAGGCGCGGCGGCTCGCCGGGCTCCTCGTAGAGCTCTTTGCCGACCCCGCGCACGGCGGCTTCTTCGTCGACGCGCCCGAAGGGGACGGCCTCGTCGCGCGGCGTAAGGAGTTCGACGATCATCCGACTCCGGCCGGGAACTCGATGGCCGCCTACGTCCTCCTCCGTCTCGCACGGATCTACGGCGACGCCGACCTCGAGCGCCATGCCGTGGGCGTGTTTCGGCTCGCGCATTCGCTCATGGAACGCGCGCCCGGAGCGGTCCCGCACCTTCTGTCCGCGCTGGACCTCCACTTCTCGACTCCGCGAGAGATCGCGGTCGTCGGAGAGTCGGGGGAGCTTCGCCGCGCCGCCCTGGACGGCTTTCATCCGAACACGGTCTTCGCCTTCGCGCCGGCGCCGACGGACGCCGTGCCGCTCCTCGCCGGGAAGGGACTGGTCGACGGGCGCTCGGCCGCTTACGTCTGCGAGAGCTTCGCGTGCCAGCGGCCCGTCACGAGCGCGAAGGAGCTCGGCGCCCTCCTCGCCGGCGCCTAGGCGCGGACGAAGACCGGCGCGCCGAGGGGGACGACACGCAGGAGATAGCGGAGGTCCGCGTCGGCGGCTCGGGGGCAGCCGGCAGACGCCGCGGCACCGATCGACCCGGGGTCGTCGGTCCCGTGCACGGCGATCCGGTCCCCGCCGCGCCAATCCGGGGGGAGGTTCGGCTGGTGCGCCGAGAGGGCGACGATGCAGCAGCCGTAGAAGGAGCCGTACCGGGAGCCGGGGAGCTTGTCCGTGACCGCGAAGCGCCCGGTCGGCGTGGGCGAGCTCGGGCGCCCGATACCCACCGTCATTCGTCGCAGCACGCGGTCTCCCCGGCGAACCACGAGACGGCGCGCGGAGAGATCGATCGTGACGCTGACCCGCGTACGCGCCCTTGCGACCCGGCTCTCCGTCGGGTCGATCCAGCCGAGCCGGCCGTTCGGGACGTGCGTCGTGACGACGCCGAGCCACCGCCCGCGGCGGTCCGCCACGGCGAGCGTGGTCGGAGAGCCGAACTCCGTACGGGCGCCGATTCGGGCGACGACCGCACCTCCCGGACGCGAGCGGACGACGACCCGAGCGCCGGGGGCCGGGCGGAGGACGACGTAGCCGGGATCCTGCGCGGG
>JAIBJN010000107.1 GCA_020029595.1 Actinomycetota bacterium
TCGAGCTCGAGATCAGGCCGCGCGCGCTTCGAGCGCTCGTGCCGGCCTGACGACCACCCGGTCGCCGGACACGAGGCGCACGCGCCCGCACTCCCCGGCGGGGAGCTCGAGCACGGACTTCGCCCCCCGGCAGCCGGCGACGCGCCAGGGGCGCAGATGCTCCACGACCCGGAGGACGCGGCCGTCCCGGTCGAGGAAGACGGCGTCGATGGCGAAGCGCATGAACCACATGTGGATGGTGGAAGCGGGGCGAAGGAGGATTCCCTCGCCCCGCTCGAGTCCCGCCCGCCCGAGGAGCCCTCGGAGGCGGGAGAGCGGCGTCTCCGCGAGGAGACACCGCTCGCACACCGGGCTGCCGTCCTGTCGCTCGAGGACGACGGCAGTCATCTAGTAGCCCACGTGGATGTGGTCGCCGTGGTCGGCCAGCGGGAACGAGGGCCCGCCCAGGCCGAGCAGGGAGATGACCTGCTTCGGCTGGAGCTCCGAGGGGAGGAGGAGGATGTTCCTCACCGCCCGCTCGGTGAGCCCGCCGGGCTCCTGGTTGCCGTAGATCGACCTGTGATGGAGCGCGGCGATGTCTACGGCGAGCCCGTACGTGTGGGCCGAGACGACGCCGGGCCGCGAGAAGATGCCGTGACCGGTCGTGAGGCTCGAGACCGTGACCTGGCCGTGGGCCTCCGCGAGGTAGCGCAGGAGCACCAGCACGCGGACGTCCGTGCGACCCATGGCGATGTCGAGCCGCCCGCCGCTGTAGATGGTGAGGCGGCGGTCGTGCAGGACGAGGTCGCGCAGGTGCGGCTTGGCGGCCTCGAAGCCGATGACGAGCGATCGAAGCCCGACGGCACGGTTGTAGTTCCGGAGCGCGATCGCGCGGGCGGCGAACTCGCTGCCGCCGTACGAGCGCAGGGCGGCCCGGGGGCGGCGGCGGGCGCCGTCGGCGACGAGCTGCCGGGCGGTCGTCCGCACGGTCGCGACGGAGAGGGAGCCGCCGTCGAAGCCGCGGGCCCGCAGGACCCCGAGCACGAGCGCCCAGTCCATGCGGGCCGCCTTCGCCTCACGCGCGAGCGCGCGCGCGAAGGAGGGGTCGAGCCGCTTGGCGGGGGGCGTCGGGTCGGGCAGGGGCCGGTGCAGCCAGATCGTGGCGAAGAAGCCGTCGGCGCTCGCCTCGGGGTCGAGGTGAGCAGGGCTCCTCGTCGACGGGTCGATCACGGGGAGCGAAGAGGGGGGCGGGGGCTGCGAGCCCTCGCCGACGCCCGGCGCCGGGGGCGGAGGCGGGTCGTCGGCCTCGCCCGGATCGTCGGGCAGGGGCGGGGGCTCGGGGTTGTCGCCGTCGCCCGGGGCCTCGCCGTCGCCCGGCTGCTCGCCGTCGCCGTCGTCGCCCGGCTCCTCGGCGGGAGCCTCGCCGTCCTCGCCCGGCTCTTCCGGCTCGGCCGGGGCGTCGGGATCGGCCGGCTCGTCCTCGGCGGGAGCCTCTTCCGCCGGGGTCTCCTCGGCAGGAGCCTCCTCGGCGGGAGCCTCCTCGGCCGGGGCGTCCTCGGCGGGAGCCTCCTCGGTGGGGGTGACCTCGGTCGTCGTGTCGCCCTCGAGCGCTTCCGCGACGACGTCGCCGGCGCCCGCCGAGAACGCGGCACCGCCGAAGAAGAGGGTGGCGAACGCGAGGCTCGTCGCGAGCCGGCGCTTGCTCCACGTCGCGCGCGCGCGTGGGGTAGTCGTCTCGGGCCGGCCGAAGGACCCGGCCGCGTCCGCTCCGGTGCTCTTCGGGGCCTCCGGCGCGTTGCGTCCCAACGCCCAGAGCGCCCAGCCTGCGAGTGTGAAGAGGAGGAGCGGCGTGACGAGGCGCCGCGATGTCTTCTTCTGTGGCATGAGCCTGGTGCTCCCGTCTGTCGGGCGCCGAGGCCGCCACTTCGGCGCGGAACGTGTGCTGAATCCGATCCGCTGCCGCTTCGCGGACTCGTTGGGACTATCGGGCGAACGCGCGCGGGCGATCTTCCCCCGAAAGGGTCAACTGTCCGCGAACCCCTCTGCCGGGGGATTCTCGCGGCGCCCGCCGTGCCCGATGGTGCGGGCAATTGGAGCCAAACGGCGGAGCGGTCACGCCAGTAGCTCGAGGAACGTTCGGGAGGTCTTCAATCCACGTGACCACGCTCACCGCCCGCTCGAAGAACCGGCTCACACGGCACCACTGCGTTTCACCTTCGTCTTCCGACGGTTCGACGTTCAGCGCGCCGGCGTGCGTGCCCGGAGTAGGGAAGGGAGGTGAAACGAGAATGTTCAAGTCGCTCTTTGCACTCAGCAGGCGCGAGGACGGTCAGACCATGGCGGAGTACGGCGTGGTCCTCGCCGTCATCACGCTCGCGATCGTCGTCGCCCTCGCCGCCCTCTCGGGCGCGATCTCCGACGCGATCAACGCGGTCACCGGTGTCCTCTAGACGAGGCCCCAGGTCACGAGGAGGCGGGTCCTTTTTCGGCGCCCCCGCGGAAAGAGGGCCCGCCTTCTCACCAAGAACGGCACCAGGGTCGATTTCATGCTCACCAAGCTTTCGCCAAACAGGTTCAAGAACAGAGAGCAGGGCCAGACGCTCACCGAGTTCGCGATGGTCCTGCCCCTCCTCGCGCTGCTCCTGTTCGGCGTCATCCAGTTCGGGATCGTGTTCCACCAGTACGTGACGCTCACGGACTCCGTGCGCGCCGGAGGGCGCCAGGGAGCCGTCAGCCGCGATCTCGCCGACCCGACCGCCGCGGTCGTCGACCGCGTCCGCGGCTCCGCAGCCGACCTCGACCCGAGTCAGCTCGGAATCTCCGTCACCTCGACCTGGCAGCGCGGCGAAGACGTCACGGTCACGGCGACGTATCCCTACGACATCAGCCTCCTCGGCGTCGTCGTGAAGTCGGGGAACCTCACGGCCTCGACGACGGAGCGGGTGGAGTGACCGGCCGCGCTTGTGCCGTCGCGCTCCGCGAATAGGCGCTCATCTCGTGGGCCGAGGACGCCGATAAGGCACGTAATCCGAGACCAGAAAGACGTGGTGCAATGACGTATCGACTCCGCAATCTCGGGCTTGCGATCGCGCTCGCCGCAGTCGCGGTCCTGCTCGTCTTCTACTACGTCTCCCAAGAGCGGGGTCGGCTCCAGGAGGATCAGGAGCTCGTCCCGGTCTGGGTGGCGGCAAAAGACATTCCCGCCGGCACCTCGGGCGCCGAGCTCGAGGCGGGCGGCTTCCTCGTGCAGTCCGAGGTCGAGCGCTCGCAGGTCGCCCCCGGCGCGCTCCTCGACCCAGGCGACGTCGCCACGAAGCTGGTCTCCGACCAGATCTACAAGGGCGAGCAGGTGAGCCAGCTCCGCTTCCGGTCGGAGACCGAGAAGGGCATTCGCGCGCAGCTCACCGGCAACCTCCGCGCCGTGCAGGTCCCGGGCGACGAGCACCAGCTCCTGGCCGGGACCCTCGAGGCGGGAGACCGCGTCGACGTCGTCGGGACGTGGAACGTCCCCGAGAACGTGACGAACCACGTCAGCCGGATCATCCTCCGCGACATCCTCGTCCTCGAGGCGGCGAAGGTCGCCGACGTCTCCTCGAAGATCACCGAGGAGGCGGGCAAGGATCTCTCCGCGAAGCTCGCCCTCACCGACGCCCAGGAGGCGAAGCTCTTCTGGGTCGCCGAGAACGGCGCCTGGACGCTGGTCCTCCGCCCGCCAAAGGACCCGTCGGACAGCCCGGAGGGTGCGGAGACGTACATGACGCTCCTGAAGGACGGCATCAGGGCATCGCAGCTCGAGCAGCTGTGGAAGGGAGTCGAGAATGTCGACGAGGGGTGAGGCAACGTCCGTCGCCACGCGCGAGAAGGCACGGATCTTCGTCACGGGCTCCTGCGACGGGCTCGACCAGCTCCGCGACGCGCTCGAGCGCCACGCCGAGATCGAGCTCGTGGGCACGAGCATCGGCGTCGCCGAGTCGGCGGCCGTCCTGACCGGCGGCCACCTCGAGGTCATCCTCCACGGGACGCGGAGCTCGACGCTCCCCGCCGACGAGATCGCCTCGATCCGCGAGCACACGCGCGCGCCGATCATCCTGCTCGCCTCGGGCGAGGCCTCGGTCCTGCTCGAGGAGGCCTTGGATGCGGACGTCTCCGACGTTCTCCTCCTCCCGCAGATGACCGAGAACGTCGTCTTCGCCGTCCGCAAGGCCGGACGGTCGGCGTTCCGGCCCGCGCCGGGCACGGGGGCTCCGACGCGCCGGGGCCGGGTGGTCACCGTCTTCTCGCCGAAGGGCGGGACGGGGAAGACCGTCACCTCCACGAACCTCGCCGCCGCGTTCGCGAAGTTCGAGGGCAAGCGGACGCTCCTCCTCGACCTCGATCTCCAGTTCGGGGACGCGGCCATCATGCTCGGCCTCGAGCCGGAGAAGACCATCTACGACCTCGTGGTCGCCCCCGGCGAGCTCGACTCCGAGAAGCTCGCCGGGTACACGACCCGGCACCCGTCGGGGCTCGACATCCTCCCGGCGCCCGTGCGCCCGGAGGACGCCGAGCTCGTCACCGAGACGAAGCTCTCGCGCCTTCTCGAGGTCGCGAGGGAGTCCTACGACGTCATCGTGGTGGACACGTCGCCGTTCTTCCACGGCCCGATGCTCGCCACGCTCGACCGCACGGACGAGCTCCTGCTCGTCTGCGGGCTCGACGTCCCGACGCTCAAGAACGTGCGCCTGGCGCTCCAGACGCTCGAGCTCCTCGCCTTCCCCCAGAACCGCATCCGCGTCGTCCTGAACCGCGCCAACTCGAAGGTCGGGATGAAGCGGAGCGAGGTGGAGAGCGCGCTCGAGGTCAAGGTCCGCTTCGAGGTGCCGAGCGACAGGGCGGTGCCGATCGCGGTCAACCGCGGGAACCCCGCCGTGCTCGCCGAGTCCGGCGCGGACTTCTCCAAAGCGATCCGCGACATGGCCAAGGGCCTGCAGCCGGCCGAGGTCGCGAAGTCGCAGAAGCGCGGCATGTTCAGGCGGTCGTAGGCGATGGGTCTCCACGATCGCCTCAGGAGCTCGAACGGCCCGCTCGGCGCCGAAGCCACGGTCGTCCGCGTCGAGACGGCGGCGAGGGACGCTCATCCGGAGCTCCGCTCCGTCGACCCGTACGCGGAGCTCAAGACCCGCATCCACCACGCGTGCATCGCCAAGCTCGGCCCCGAGCTCTTCAGCGCCCGCACGAACGAGGATCTCTCGGACCGGGTGCTGCGGGCGGTGACCGAGCAGCTCGCGCTCGACCAGACGCCGCTCACGCGGGACGAGCGCCGTCAGATCGTCCGCGAGATCTCGGACGACATCCTCGGCTACGGCCCGCTCGAGCCGCTCCTCCGGGACGACTCGGTCAGCGAGGTCATGGTCAACGGGCCCGACCGGATCTACGTCGAGCGCGCGGGCAAGATCGAGCTGTCGCGCTCGACCTTCGTCGACGACGCGCACCTGCTGCGCATCATCGACAAGATCGTCTCGCAGGTCGGCCGGCGCGTGGACGAGTCGTCGCCGATGGTGGACGCACGCCTCCCGGACGGGAGCCGCGTGAACGCCATCATCCCGCCCCTCTCCCTCCGCGGGCCAGTGCTCACGATCCGGAAGTTCTCTCGCGACCCGTACACGATGGACGACCTGATCAACTTCGGGTCGATCACCGCGAAGGCGGCGCACTTCCTCGCCGCGTGCGTCCAGGGCAAGCTCAACTGCCTCATCTCCGGAGGGACGGGCACCGGCAAGACGACCACGCTGAACGCCCTCTCGGCGTTCGTCCCCGGCGACGAGCGCATCGTCACCATCGAGGACGCGGCCGAGCTGCAGCTCCAGCAGGAGCACGTCATCCCGCTCGAGTCCCGGCCGGCGAACATCGAGGGCCAGGGCGAGGTCAAGATCCGCGAGCTCGTCAGGAACGCGCTGCGTATGCGCCCCGACCGCATCATCGTCGGCGAGGTCCGCGGCTCGGAGACGCTGGACATGCTCCAGGCCATGAACACGGGCCACGAGGGCTCGCTGACGACGATCCAC
>JAIBJN010000003.1 GCA_020029595.1 Actinomycetota bacterium
ACCCGGCCGCCGAGCACGACGAGTGTCTCCGCAAGCTCGCCGCCCTCGAGGCGGCGCTCGCCGACGCCGAGCACAATGGAAGGACGCCGACGCCGTGATCCTCCTCGTCGACAACTACGACAGCTTCACCTACAACCTCGCCCACCTCTTCCAGGAGCTGGGCGCCGAGGTGACCGTGCTCCGGAACGACGCGATCGACGCGGATGAGGCGGAGCGCATGGCGCCCAGCCATCTCGTCATCTCGCCGGGTCCCGGCCGGCCCGTCGATGCGGGCGCGAGCGTCGAGATCGTCCGGCGGCTCGGCCCACGCGTCCCGACGCTCGGCGTTTGCCTCGGGCATCAGGCCATCGTCGAGGCCTTCGGCGGGGAGATCGGCCAGGCGCACCGGCTCCTGCACGGGAAGGCGAGCTCGGTCTCCCACGACGGCCAGGGGATCTTCGAGGGAGTGCCCGACCCGCTCGAGGGCGGGCGTTACCACTCGCTGGCGGCGACACGGGTGCCGGACGAGCTCGAGGTCTGCGCCACCGCCGACGACGGCGAGGTGATGGCTGTGCGCCACCGCGAGCATCCGGTCGTCGGGATCCAGTTCCACCCGGAGTCAGTCCTCACCCCGGACGGGCCGAAGCTCGGACGCAACTTCCTGGAGGGGAAGCGGTGACGATCCAGGAGGCGCTCGCGCGCGTGCTCGAGGGGCGCGACCTCTCCCAGGCGGAAGCGCGCGAGATCATGAATCAGATCATGAGCGGTGAGGCGACGCCGGCGCAGATGGGCGGCTTCCTCGTCGCCCTTCGGCTCAAGGGCGAGACCACGGACGAGATCGCCGGGTGCGCCGAGGCGATGCGCGAGCACGTCCTCTCAGTGCGGCCGAAGCGGGAGGATCTCGTGGACACGGCCGGGACGGGTGGCGACGGCGCGCGGACGTTCAACATCTCGACCGCGGCGGCCCTGGTGGCCGCGGCGGCCGGGGCCGGCGTTGCGAAGCACGGGAACCGGGCGGTCTCGTCGGCGTCGGGCTCGGCCGACGTCCTCGAAGCGCTCGGCTTCCGGCTCGAGCTGGCGCCGCCGCAGATCGAGCGGTCGATCGACGAGCTCGGCTTCGGCTTCCTCTTCGCACCCTCGCACCATCCGGCGATGCGCCACGCGGCGCCGGTGCGACGAGAGCTCGCCACGCGGACGGTCTTCAATGTCCTCGGGCCACTCACGAACCCGGCGGGCGCGAGGGCGCAGGTCGTCGGCGTCTACGCTCCCGAGCTCGTGGAGACGATTGCCTCGGTGCTGGCCAGGCTCGGCGCGCGACGCGCGTTCGTCGTTCATGGCGCGGGCGGCATCGACGAGCTCTCGCCGGCGGGCCCCAACCTCGTCTGCGAGGTCGTGGGCGGACGGGTGGAGCGGCGCGAGATCGACCCGGTGGACCTCGGCGTCCCCCGCTGCTCCTCAGCGGACCTCGCGGGCGGCACGCCGGACGAGAACGCCGCCGTCGTCCGGGAGGTCTTCGCCGGCGCGCCTGGGCCGAAGCGAGAGGCCGTCCTCCTGAACGCGGCCGGTGCGATCGCCGCGGGCGGCCATGCCCGCGACCTCGCCGAGGGCTACCGCCTCGCGGCGGAAGCGGTCGACTCCGGCGCAGCCGCCCAGCGCCTCGAGGCTCTCGTCGCCTTCTCCCGCCAGAAGGTCACGGCTTGATGCGCCACGTCAGGGGTCTGACCCCTTTCACTCACCGATGAGGACAGGTGTGAACAACTTTCGCTCCAATCCAAGCCCGTTGCGGGCTGGAACACGTCCCGTTCGGTTTCCACAGGTTTCCCGGGCGTTTACGGTCTTCTTCGGCCACGGCCGGGGTCAGACCCTGGGCGTGGCCGGGACCGACAGGCAGGTGGGGTGATGGGGCGGTTCCGGGACGCGCTCGCGCAGTCGGGGCTCCGAGCGATCGCGGAGGTAAAGCGCCGCTCGCCGTCCGCCGGCGACCTGCGGCCGGATGCAGACGTCCCGGCGCTGGCGAAGGCGTTCGCAGAGAGCGGTGCGGAGGCGGTCTCCATCCTCGTGGACGAGCGCTTCGGGGGCTCGGTCGCCGACCTCGAAGCGGCGCATGCAGCGACGAGCGTCCCGCTTCTCGCCAAGGGGTTCTTCGACGACCAGGGCGACCTCCTTCAGTGCCGGATCGCCGGCGCCGACGCCGCGCTCCTCCTCCTGCGCGAACTGAACGACGAGCAGGCTCGCCTCCTACTCGACGGTGGCCGCACGCTGGGACTCGACATGCTCGTCGAGGCCCACGACGCGGAAGAGCTCCGGCGGGCGGTCGCGCTCGGCGCGGAGGTGATCGGCGTCAATGCCCGCGACCTGGGCACGTTCTCCATCGACCGCCGCACTCAGCTCGAGCTGGTCGCCAGAGCCCCGCGCGACCGCGTCGTCGTCGCCGAGAGCGCGATCGCGAGTCGCGCCCAGGGCGCCGAGGCGGAGCTCGCGGGCGCCGACGCGATCCTCGTCGGCTCCGCGCTGATGCTGGCCGACGACCCCGCGGCGAAGCTCGCAGAGCTCATCGCCCGCCCGCTCGTGAAGGTCTGCGGGCTCACCCGGGAGGAGGACGTGGCCGCCGCGGCCGAGGCCGGCGCCGACCTCGCCGGCTTCGTCCTCGCCGAGAGCCCACGCCGTGCGCGGACGCCTCTCCCTGTGCCCGAGACGATGCTCTCGGTCGCCGTCTGCGTCGGTGAGGCCGTGGATGCCGACACCGACCTCGTTCAGCTCTACCCGGAAGAGGACGGCCACCGCGCCCGCAACGGCGTCCTCCTCCGCGACGGCATGCCTGTCGCCACCGTTCGCGACCTCCCCTGGCTCGGAGCGGACGAACGCCACTGGGACGACGCCGCGGCGATCTCCGGCCGGATCCTCCTCGCGGGCGGGCTCGGCCCCGAGAACGTCCGAGCGGCGATCGAGGCCGTCAGCCCCTGGTGCGTCGACGCGAGCCGGAGCCTCGAGCTGGAACCCGGCGTCAAAGATCGCACCCGCGTGCGCGCGTTCGTCGACGCGGCACGCTCCCCGGAGGTAGTGCGCTCGTGAGCGTCGCCGAGCGCGGGAGCTACGGCCCGTACGGCGGACAGTACGTCCCGGAGACGCTCATGCCTGCGCTCGAGGAGCTCGAGCGCGGCTGGACGGCGATCCGCGACGACCCCTCGTTCAAGGCGGAGCTCGGCGAACTACAGGAGACCTACGTCGGCCGACCGACGCCGCTCTACCCCACTGAGCGGATCGGTGACACCAAGAGTGTCTACCTGAAGCGCGAGGACCTCTGCCACACGGGCGCGCACAAGATCAACAACGCTCTCGGCCAGGCGCTCCTGGCCCGCCGCCTGCAGAAGCGGCGGATCGTCGCCGAAACGGGTGCAGGCCAGCACGGCGTCGCCGCCGCCACCGTCTGCGCGCGTTTCGGGATGGAGTGCGTCGTCTACATGGGCGCCGAGGACATGGAGCGTCAGAGGCCCAACGTCGAGCGCATGGGCCTTCTCGGCGCCGAAGTACGGCCCGTGGAGTTCGGCACGCGCACTCTCAAGGAGGCGACGAGCGAGGCGATCCGGGACTGGATCACGAACGTCGAGACGACCCACTACCTGATCGGCTCCTGCGTCGGCCCGCACCCTTATCCCGAGCTCGTGCGCGAGCTCCAGGCGGTCATCGGCCGCGAGGCGCGGGAACAGATTCTCGCCGCCGAAGGCCGGCTGCCCGACGCGGTCGTCGCCTGCGTTGGCGGCGGCTCGAACGCGATCGGCATCTTCGCCGGCTTCCTCGCGGACGAGGGCGTCCGCCTAGTGGGAGTCGAGGCGGCCGGCGCGGCCAGCCTCGGGACCGGGCGCCCGGGCGTCCTCCACGGCGCGCGCTCCTCGATTCTCTCCGACGACGACGGGCAGATCGCCGACGCCCACTCAATCTCGGCCGGGCTCGACTACCCGGGCGTCGGCCCGGAGCACGCCTTCCTGCGTGACACCGGCCGCGCCGAGTACCTCCCGGCGACAGACGAGGAGGCGCTCGCCGCCCTCCATCTCCTCGCCGAGCAGGAGGGGATCATCGCCGCCCTCGAGCCCGCTCACGCGCTCGCGCGGGCGCTCGAGCTCGACGCGGAGCTCATCGTCGTCTGCCTGTCCGGCCGCGGCGACAAGGATCTCGCCGTCGTTCTCGCGCACGACCGATGAGCAAGCGCCTCTCCGTGTACCTGATGGCGTTCCCCGAGACCCCGGAGCTTGCGGAGGCGGCCGTCGCGGGCGGCGCCGACTTGCTCGAGATCGGCTTCCCCTTCTCCGACCCGCTTGCCGATGGACCGGTCATCCGCCTGGCCGGCGAGCGCGCCCTCGCGCGCGGGATGCGGACGAAGGAGTGTCTCGCCTGCCTGGCGGAGGCTCGGCGCCGCGTCGGCCCGGACGTACCCTTGATCCCCATGACGTACGCATCCATCCTCGAGGCCTACGGCTACGAGCGCTTCTGGGCGGACGCGAGCTCGGCCGGCGCGACGAGCCTCATCGTCGCCGACCTCCCGCTCGAAGCCGCGCCGGAGCTCCCCCGTGTCCAGCTCGTGGCGCCGACCTCGACGAGCGAGCGGATCGCACGCGCCGCCGAGCGCACGGACGGCTGGCTCTACCTCGTCTCCTTGACCGGGACGACCGGCGCGCGCGAGAGTGTCTCCTCGCAGCTCGAGGGCCTCGTCGAACGTGCACGCGACGCCACGGACCTCCCTCTCCTCGCAGGCTTCGGGATCTCCACGCCCGAGCAGGCGGCCGGCGCGGCCGCGCTGACGGACGGCGTCGTCGTCGGGAGCCGCGCCGTCCAGGTCGCCGATGAGTCCGGGGCAGGCGGGCTCAGGGACTACGTCGCCTCGCTCCGCGCGGCGCTTGACGCCGTCGCGGCTCCAACGGCCTGACAGAGCCCCGTCCGTACGCCCAGACCCTCCTGCTCCGGGGTCCACCCACGCCTCCACCCGCTTTGAGCTGTGTAGCGTCGTAGCGTTAGGAACTGCACGCGTGGTGCGCGGGGCGCGCCGACTGTGTGCCGGTCGCCGGCAGAGTGCGCGCGAGGACCGTGAGCCGAGGAGCGAGGCCCAACCGGGATCGAGCCCCGCTCCCGACTCAGTGCACGCTCCCTCGCTAGTGCGCGAGAGTTCGGACGCGCTCGCAATTCACGGCCATATCGCCGGGCCGAAGCACGGCGCGGTCGCTGTCGTCCGCGTGCTCGCCGCAGTCGAGCTCGTCCATGACCCCGTCGTCGGCCGCCGCGAAGAGTTGGTCGTTCCCTTCGCCGCCGAACAGATCGTCGGCGCCCCAGCCGGCCCAGAGCCAGTCTGGGTCGGCGCCGCCGAAGAGGTCGTCGTCCCCGGAGCCACCCCAAAGCCTGTCGGCGCCGTCGTCACCGTTCAGAGTGTCATTCCCCTTCTGCCCGAAGAGAAAGTCGGACGCGCCGAGGCCCGAGACCGTGTCGTTCCCCGCGAGAGCGAGGATGAAGTCCCGCTTCTCGGTGCCGGTCAGCATGTCGTCGCCCCGCGTCCCGCGCTGGAAGTGCACCCTCGAGCGGCGCGAGGGCGCCGTCCGCACGCGCTCGCAGTCGAAGGCGACGTCGCCCGCGCGGATGAGGGCGCGGTCACGGCCGTCGCCGCAGTCGACGACGTCGAACACGCCGTCGTCCTCGCCGGCACGGAGGAAGTCGTTCCCGTCGCCGCCTTCGAGCGTGTCGAGGCCCCAGCCGGCGTAGAGCACGTCTGCGCCGTCCCCGCCCTGAAGCGTGTCGTTGCCGGGACCGCCCCAGAGGAAGTCGTACCCGGCATCGCCCGAGGCGGTGTCGTCGCCTCGCCCGCCGAAGAGGAAGTCCGAGCGGCCGTTGCCGGCCATCATGTCGTTCCCAGCGCGGCCGTGGATGAAGTCACGCTCGTCGGTGCCGACGAGTATGTCGTCGCTCTCGGTGCCGGCGATGACCCTCGCCGACGCCGCCGGAGCGACCGCGAGCACCGCAAGCGCGGTTGCCGCGACGAAGAGAAGAGTGCGCTTCACGGGCGTTCCTTTCCAAGAGGTGGTCGTGCCGAATAGCACTGAAACACCCCCCTGTGAGGAAGCCGTGGCGGATGTGTAAAGGCGCGGTAAGTCTTATGAGAAGCGCAACAGCATGACCCACTCGCACCCCGTCGTCTTGTCCTCCTCGCGGACGACGGCACGGTCGCCGTCAGGACCGCAGTTGACATCGTCGACCTCGCCGTCGATCTCGACCGCGTAGAGAAGGTCGTCGCCTTCTCGGCCCGACAGGAGGTCCGCGCCCAGGCCGGCGATGAGTCGGTCGTTGCCGTTCCACCCGTTCAGAAGGTCGTCGCCGGGCCGCCGAGGAGCCAGTCCAAGCCGTGCTCTCGAAGAGGTCGTCGCCGCCGCCGTTCCCCCAGAGGATGTCGTGGTCGCTGTCGCCGAAGAGCATGTCGACACCTCCGAGACCGGCCAGGTAATCGCGGGCTGCGCCGCCATGCCTGGTGTTGGCTGCCTCGTTGCCCGGCCACCAGATCCCGGCCGGGACCGGGACCCCACGGGTCGCCTTCGATGGCGTCGGAGCCCCAGCCTCTGCAGATGCGATCGTCCGCGCCCGCCGTCGAGCACGTCCTCGCCCCCGTCGCCCCAGATCCAGTCCGCGCCGCCGTTCCCGAGCATGACGTCGCTACGCCGTTGCCGTGCATGGAATCGGCGCCGGCGCGTCCCGTGATCGCATCGTTGCCCCCGCGCGCCTCGATCGAGGCGGCCCTGAGTGTGCCCGACGAGATTGTTCGCGCCCGCGTTCCCCACGATCCGCCGGGCGGAGGCACCCTGCGCCAGCGTGAGAACGAGGGCGAACGCAAGCAGCGTCGACAGGATGGCCGCGCCCGCCGCAGACAACGAAGGTAGCGCCCGGCGCTCCCGATTTCTCGTGACGTAGGCTACGGCTCATGCACACGATCGAGCTCACCGAAGACGAGCTCCGCCTCGTGCGCGCGGCGCTGAACGCTTATCTCGAGGACTTCGGTCATGACGAGGCGGACATCCTGCGCGCGATCAAGGCAATCATCGGCAAGCTGCCGTACGCCGCCTCGTTCTAGTGGCGGTCCTCGACTCCCGAGCCGACCGCGCAGCCGAAGAGTACGCGACGAACCGGGAGCGCATGGAGGCGCTCGTCACCGAGCTCCGCGAGCGCACCGAGCGGGTAGCGACGGAGAGGCCTCAGGAAGCCGTCGAGCGCCACGCCTCGCGCGGGAAGCTCCTTGCCCGCGAGCGGGTCGAGCGGCTCCTCGACCCGGGCTCAGCCTTCCTCGAGCTGAACGCGCTCGCCGCTTGGGATCTCTACGGCGGCGACGCGCCGGGGGCGGGGATGGTCACCGGAATCGGCGCAGTCGAGGGAGTCGAGTGCGTGATCGTCGCCAACGACGCCACGGTCAAGGGCGGGACGTACTACCCGCTTACCGTCAAGAAGCACCTGCGGGCGCAGGAGGTGGCCGAGCAGAACCATCTCCCCTGCATCTACCTGGTCGACTCGGGCGGCGCGTTCCTGCCCATGCAGGACGAGGTCTTCCCCGACCGCGATCACTTCGGCCGCATCTTCTTCAACCAGGCCGTGATGTCCGCACAGGGAATCCCGCAGATCGCGGTCGTCATGGGTTCGTGCACGGCCGGCGGCGCCTACGTCCCAGCGATGAGCGACGAGACGGTCATCGTGCGCGGGACGGGGACGATCTTCCTCGGCGGGCCTCCGCTCGTGAAGGCGGCGACCGGCGAGGAGGTGACGGCCGAGGAGCTCGGCGGCGCCGACGTCCACTCGCGCGTCTCAGGCGTGACCGACCACTACGCGGTCAGCGACGAGCACGCGCTCGCGCTCGCGCGCCAGATCGTCCGCAACCTGAGCCGGCGCAGGCCGGATCCGCCCTGGGACGTCCTCCCGGCCGAGGAGCCGCTCTACGACCCCGAGGAGCTCTACGGGATCGTCCCGACCGACTACTCGAAGGGCTACGACGTGCGCGAGTTGATCGCGCGCCTAGTGGACGGGAGCCGGCTGCACGAGTTCAAGGGGCTCTACGGGGAGACGCTCGTCTGCGGCTTCGCGCGCATCGAGGGCTACCCGGTGGCGATCCTCGCGAACAACGGTGTCCTCTTCTCCGAATCGGCGCTCAAGGGCGCTCACTTCGTGGAGCTCGCCTGCAAGCGGCGTGTGCCGCTCCTCTTCCTCCAGAACATCACCGGCTTCATTGTCGGGAAGGAGTACGAGGCAGGCGGCATCGCCAAGGACGGCGCGAAGCTCGTCACCGCGGTCGCCTGCGCGCAGGTGCCGAAGTTCACGGCGATCGTCGGCGGCTCGTTCGGCGCTGGGAACTACGGCATGTGCGGGCGCGCCTACGCGCCGCGGCAGCTCTGGATGTGGCCGAACGCGCGCATCTCCGTGATGGGCGGGGAGCAGGCGGCGATGGTCCTGTCCACGGTGGGCCGCGCCGACCCCGACGAGATCCGGGCGACCTACGAGCGCGAGGGAAATCCGTACTACTCGACGGCGCGCCTCTGGGACGACGGAATCATCGATCCCGTGGACACGCGCAAGGTGATCGCGCTCGGCATCTCCGCGGCGATGAACGCGCCCATCCCGGAGACGACCTTCGGCATCTTCCGCATGTAGCCGTGGCCTACGCGATCGTAGACGCGGACGACGTCGAGCCTGGCTACGGCGGCGTCTTCAAGCAGATCCGACAGCAGCTCGGCCTGCGCGCGTTCGGGATCAACCAAGTCGACCTTCCGCCCGGCGCCGCAGGGAGGGAGCACGACCACGCCGAGTCGGGCCAGGAGGAGGTCTACCTCGTCCTGGCGGGCGGGGGCGTGATGGTGGTCGACGGCGAGGAGGTCGAGCTCAAGCCGGGGCGCTACGTCTTCGTCGCCGCGGAGTCCCGCCGGCAGCCGCTCGCCGGGGCCGAGGGTCTCTCGTGGGTCGTCGTCGGGGCGCCCCCGCAGGAAGGCTGGAAGCCGCAGCTCTAGGTGAGTCGCCGGAAGGGGCGCTGCGCTACGCGAGCCAGGCCGGCACGAGCGCGTCGAGCCGCTCGCGCTCCGCGTCCGTGAGCCCCCGGAGCGGCGCGCGGACGTCCTCCCGCACCGGGACGCCGCGCAGGGCGAGGACGCGCTTGAGCGCCGTATGGCGCGGGAAGGCCTCGAGTCCGTCGCGGAGCTCGCCGAGGCGGGCGCTCCGCTCGGGGCTTGGCTCGCGAACCGCGTCGGCGACGAGCTCCGGGAAGGCAGTGGCGAGCGCGGACACGGAGCCCTTCGCGCCGCGCCGCATCCCGGCGCCGATCAAGCTCTCCGCTCCCACGAAGATGTCCAGGCCCTCGAGCAGGTACGGCTCGAGCCGTTCGAAGGGCGCGTCGGAGACCTTCATCCCGGCCAGGTTGGGGGCGAGCTCGCGCAGCCGCTCGACGACGGGCACCGGGACCGTGTAGCCGCTCACGCGCGCGAACTCGTAGACGTAGAACGGCGTGGGCGCGCACGCCTCGGCCGCGGCGACGAAATGCGCCAGGAGCGCTTCGTCGTCGAGCTGGAAGTACGGCGGGCCGATGACCGCGACCGCCGCCGCCCCGGCCGCCGCTGCGTGCTCGACCAGCCCGACCGTGTCGGCGGTCGACTGCGCTCCGCAGTGAACGGCGACGTCGAGGCGCCCCTCGCACGCCGTGAGGAAGAGGTCGGTGACGCGCTTCCGCTCCTCGAGCGAGAGGAGGATGCCCTCGCCGGTCGTTCCCATGGCCAGGATTCCGTCGAGGCCGCCGGCGACGAGGAAGTCGGCGAGCGGCCCGAACGCCGCCTCGTCGAGCTCCGCCCCGCCGTCTCGGAACGGCGTCACGGCCGCCGCCAGCGCGCCCTTGATCACGGGGCGAACCTTATGCTCCCGGGCGATGAGCGCGCTGCGGATCGAGCGGGACGGAGACGTTCTGCGGATCACCATCGCCAAGCCCGAGCGGCGGAACGCCTTCGACGCCGCCCTGATTGCGGAGCTCACCGAGGCCTTCGCCGACGTCGGCGGCGCACGCACCGTCGTGCTCGCCGGCGATGGGCCGAGCTTCTGCGCCGGAGCGGACGTCGAGTGGCAACGGTCCTCGATCGACCTCTCATACGACGAGAACGTCGAGGATGCCATGCGCCTCTACCGCATGCTCGAGGCCGTTGACACCTGCCCGTCGCCGGTCGTTGCACGCGTGCAGGGCTTCGCGCTCGGCGGCGGCTCTGGGGTCGTGGCGTGTGCGGACGTCGTCGTCGCCGGCCCGGACTCCGTCTTCGGCTTCACCGAGGTGCGACTGGGGATCATCCCGGCCGTGATCTCGCCCTTCGTCTTCGCCCGCATCGGCGGCGGCGCTGCCCGGCGCTACTTCCTCACCGGCGAGCGCTTCGGTGCCGACACGGCGCTTCGGATCGGGCTCGTGCACGAGGTCGCCGAGGACCTGGACGAGGCCGTCGACCGCGTGGTCGATCATCTCCTCGCCGCCGGCCCGGAGGCGGTCCGCGCGGCGAAACGACTTGTCCGCGAGCATCCGCGAGGGGAGGAGACCGCCCGCATCGCCGCGGCGCTCCGCACGAGCCCGGAGGGACAGGAGGGGCTCCGCGCATTCCTCGAAAAGCGCCCGGCTGCGCTCCCCGACGGCGGCGAGTGGGGCGTGTTCGCGGGGAAGCAGGAAAACCGATAGCCCTTCAGTCCTCCCCTGGAAGGAACGGCCCGTCGACGCCACCGCATGGGCGAATCCCCGCCCACTCAGCCTTTGGGGTGCAGATCGCGACCGCGTAGGGGACGAGGAGCTCGTACCGGTCATCGTCCACGCGGTAGTGGACGCGGAAGGACTGAAGCGTCACGCGGCCGTCGGGCTTCGTCGACTCGAGACCGATGTAGAGCTGGGTCCGTCTCGCCGCATCCGGATTCACGTCCGGTTGTGGAGGAACGACGTAGCCTTCGAGCGGCGCCAGGTCGGGGAAGGACACGACCTCCGCTGGGAAGTCCTCCCGACGCGGCGGAAATCCTGGATACGCCTCCGCACTCCCGCCTTGGGGCTCCTGGGCGGCAAGAGCCCCGACCATGCGGATCCCGGCCTCAGGGTCGACAAGCGTGACACGGTCGAGGACAGCCGGCTCAGGTCCCGAGTTGTAGAACCTGATGCCGGCGAATCCGACCGGGTCTCCGGCATCGCGTGGGAACCCGGATCCTTGGCGGATCGACGGGGCTACCAGGGGCCCGTTCGCAGCCGATCGGTCACTCCACGGGGGGCCGAGCACGGCGACGACCACCGCGACGACCGCGAGAGCCACAGCGGTCGCCGCCAGCAACGATCTTCGGCTCACCTGTCCTACCAGCCCGCGAAGACTCGCCGAGCTTGGCCGGGCGGCTTGCTTACACCGCAGAGAGTGGTTGACGCGAGCGTGCTTCCGAACCACCACTGGGACGTGACCCACCTCGAGAAGCCGCTCCGCGCACCAACGATGAAGAAACCGAGATCGGCCGCCGCCCCCCAGTACGTCGCACGGTTGCGATCGCGCGTCCAGTCCTGCCGAGGCGAGAAGATGTGGTTGACGAGCTCGGAGCACTCGCCGTCCCTCGAGGAGACGCCAGCGCCCTTGGCCAGGTTGTATCCGTTCCACTTGGCGGCGCGGGTCTTCTTGTTTCCGGTCCCGCACTGGTACCAGTGCGTGTAGATGAACCGAGCCTTCACGGCTCGGGACGTGTACTCACCCGGGCCCGTGGTTGCCGTCTGGCCTGCGGATGTCGACTGGCCGCTCGAGTTGCCGACGTGTACCGAACCGCTGACGTGCCACCTCGACGTGGGTGTCTTGAAGGCCACGTCGATGTCGGAGTCCGCCCTCGTCCCGTAGGCGAAGCGGTTCGTCATCGACGACCACGTGTGCAGCTCGCCGACGCGCGTGTACGACTCCCCCTGGCCGGTCTTCTTCCAGATCCCGAACGTCTTGTCCCAGTTGGAGCATTCGACGCCGTCGTTCGGGGGATCGGCCTGGAGCGACGCGACGCCGTCCTCTCCGGGGCCCAGGACGGCGTTCACCGACGCTGCGGGCAGCCCGGTGACCGAGTCCTCCCACATCGCCTGAGCCTCCGCGAGGCCCTCCCCGGCCAGCATGAGCGAGGCGCCCCCCGGCGAGCCGAAGTCGCGCTCGATGAACGACTCGTACTGGAAGCCGGGTGCGGCGGCCCGCAGCTCGAAGTTGGCGACGCCGCCGTTGGCGTCAGCCTCCGCCTGGACAGCGGGGGTGAGGGCGCCCTCGAGGGCGTAGTTCCCGTTCGCGTCGCTCGTCGTCTGAGCGACGAGCTGAGTGCCGGCGGCGCCTCCGACGGGGACCGAGTCGGTCTGAGCAGGCCAGAGGTAGAGCGAGACGGTGGCGTTCGGGACCGGATTCCCGCTCGCGTCGGTGAGCGTGCCCGAGGCGATCACCGGGCCGCCGCTCGTGGAGACCAGGGCCGGCGAGCGCGCCGAGGCGGCGGAGGCGGCGCCGACACCGTTTTGAGCGGTCACGACGACGCGCAGGCGCTTCCCGAGATCGGCCACCGTCGGGGTGTATCCCGTTCCGGTCGCTCCCGCGACATCCGTGCACCCGCTCGTCCCCATCGCGTGGTGCGCCCGCACCCGGGCCGCCGAGAGCGCCTGGTCGTAAACGGCGACCTCGTCCAGATCGCCGGCGTAGTAGAGGCTCGCGGCGCCCTGGTTCAGGAAACGTCCAATCTGGAAGGGTGCGCTCGTGTCCGCAATCGTGCGGTTCGCGATCACCTGGGTGACGTCGGCCCCGTCCAAGTAGATGCGAATCGCGGCGCCGCTCTTCGTGGCGACCACGTGGTGGAAGCTCCCGTCGGCAGGGATGGCGACCGACGAGACGGCGATGTCGCCCATGTTCGACTTGGCGAAATGGGCGCGGTCGTCGGGGTCGACGCGCAGTGCGTAGCCTCCCACTCCCTTCTGGACGATCTGGCCCTTCACACCGGTCACGTCGCGGTGCACCCACTCCTCGATCGTGAGCGAGTCACCGAGGTCGAGGGAGCTCCGGTCGGGCACCGTGACGTGGTCGTTGAGACCGTCGAAGCGGGCGGCGCGATTCGTGTCCGCCGAGCCGGAAAGCGCACCACGCACGCCGAGCGTGACCCCGTTCGCGTAGGTGCCCGTGTTGCCCTTCCCGGAGTCGTCGCTCGCGGTCGACCCGGCGAGTTCGCCGAGGCGCCAGTAGCCGTGCGGGGAGTCCGCGAGCACCGTCGCGCGGTAGCGGCGGTCGAGACAGCTCTGCCACTGGAAGGAGTACGCGAGCGGTTCCTTACCCGTCCAGGCGCCCTCGCCCGCGGCCAGCTGCCGGCCGACGACCGTCTCGCCCCAGACGACGGGAGCCTCCACGTTCACCGGCGACTGGGTCGTCACGACCGCCGTGTCGCCGGAGGCGGCAGTCGTCGCGCCACCGGCATCGGTGGCCGTCACGAGGGCGCGCACGGTCGCGCCGTAGTCCGCCGGCGTCAGCGTGTAGCTCGAGCCCCGCGCTCCCGCGATCCCGACGCAGCCTGAGGAGCCGACGTCGAAGTGAGCACGGACGCGCACGGCCGCCAGAGCGCCGCGATAGAGCGCGATCTCGTCGAGCTCGCCCGCGTAGGGGCCCTCCCCCGCAAGAGGCTGGTGGGCTGTCCCGATCCGGAGCGCGCTCGCACCGTTCGCGATCGTCCGGTTCGTGACCGCCGCGGTGACGTCGGCGCCATCCAGGTAGAGCCGGGTCGCCGACCCGCTCTTCGTGGCGACGACATGGTGGAAGGCCCCGTCGAGCGGTACCGCAACCGCCGCCGCCGAGACATCTCCGGCGCCCGGCTTCGTCAGGACGACCTTGTTGCCCGACGTGAGCCGTAGGGCGTACGCGCCGGCGCCCTTGTCCAGAATGGTCGTCGCGCGACCCCCGACCGGCCGGATCCAAGCCTCGAGCGTGAACGAGTCGCCCAGGTCGAAGCCGCTCCCGTCCGGGACGTCCGCGTAGTCGTCCACGCCGTCGAAGCCGGCCGCGCCGTCCCCGTCCTCGAAGAGGCCGCCGTCGACCTCCTGGAGGACGCCGTTCCGGAACGTGCCGAGCTGCTCGCTTCCGGTCGCGTCCGTGACGTCGGGCGACTCCGCCGCGTCGCCGAGCCGGTAGTACGCGGTCGGCCCGTCCCTCAGAACCTCAGAGGCGTAAAGAGCCCCGACGCATCGCTGCCACTGGTGGGCGAAGCTCATCGGCGCGGCTCCCGACCAGGTCCCTGTCGAGACGGTCAGCGTCTGCCCGACCTCGGGGAGGCCGGAGATCGCCGGCGGGTTCGTGCTCGTCGGTCCGGCTCCAAAGGCCGGAGCGGTGGCAAAACCGGCGAGAACAAGGGTGACGGCACCGGCCTTCCAGATCGCCGACGCGAGCGTCGTACGCACCTTCAACCTCCCTCTTCGAGAACTGAGCCGAGGCTGCGGGCGTGCACCGCTCGAGTTCGATTTCGTTCAGGATAGATCATCGTTGCCGCCTTCGACAACGGCTCTTCAGGCCACGTCCGTTACGGACCCCATCTAAGCTGCGCGCGGCTCGCAAACCCGCTCCTCGCATGACCTCATGGACATCCGGAAGCTGCTCGTAGCGAACCGCGGAGAGATCGCCGCGCGCGTCTTCCGCACGTGCCGGCGCCTCGGCATCGACACGGTGGCGGTCTACGCCCCCGACGACGAGGGCGCCTTCCACACGCGGCAGGCCGACGAGGCGGTCCCGGTGCTCGGCTACCTCGACCCGGAGGAGCAGATCCGGGCCGCGACGGAGGCGGAAGCGGACGCGATCCACCCCGGGTACGGCTTCCTCGCCGAGAGCGGCGATTTCGCGGAGGCGGTCGGGGCCGCCGGGCTCATCTTCGTCGGTCCGCAACCGGAGGCGATCCGCACCGCGGGGGACAAGCTCGAGGCGAAGCGCCTCGCGCGCGAAGCCGGGGTTCCCGTCGTCGAGTCGGGCGAGCCCGGGGAGATCGGCTATCCGCTCATCGTCAAGGCGGCGGCCGGCGGGGGCGGACGCGGGATGCGGATCGTCCGCTCCGCCGAGGAGCTCGAGGGGGCAGTCGAGTCCGCGGCCCGCGAGGCCGAGACGGGGTTCGGGGACGGCCGAGTCTTCTGCGAGCGGTACGTCGAACGGCCGCGGCACGTCGAGATCCAGCTCCTCGGCGACCGGCACGGCGCGGTGATCCACCTCGGAGAGCGCGAGTGCTCGATCCAGCGCCGCCATCAGAAGGTGCTCGAGGAGAGCCCCTCCCCCGCCCTCGACCCCGACCTCCGTGCCGCGATGGGAGAGGCGGCGGTGGTGCTCGCCCGTGCGGTCGGCTACGAGAACGCCGGCACGGCCGAGTTCATGCTCGACGGCGACGAGTTCTTCTTCCTCGAGCTGAACGCCCGCCTCCAGGTCGAGCACCCGGTGACCGAGCTCGTGACCGGGATCGACCTCGTCGAGCAGCAGCTCCGCGTGGCGGCAGGCGAGGCGCTCGACCTCGAGACGCGCGAGCCCGAGGGGCACGCTGTCGAGGTGCGCCTCTACGCCGAGCACCCCCTGACCTTCCTGCCGCAGGCGGGCCGCCTCGAGCGGCTCGAGCTGCCGGAGACCGTGCGCGTGGACGCGGGGATCGGGGCCGGTGACGCCGTGCCGGTCGCCTACGACCCGCTGATCGCCAAGCTGATCGCACACGCGGAGACGCGCGAGGGGGCCTTCGACGACCTCTCCCGCGCGCTGCGGGCGACCCGCGTCACGGGGGCGACGACGAACCTCGGCTTTCTCCGCTGGCTCGTCGACCACCCCGACGTGCGCGCCGGGGAGACGACGACCGCCTTCCTCGCCGATCACGCACCCCTTTCCGAGCCGACGCGGCCCGCGGGGCCCTGGTCGGGCTGGTGGAGGCAGAACCGCGACCGGCGAGTGGCGCCACCTCTAGCCGAGCCCCCGCTCACCGTCGAGGCTACGGCCCACGCGACGGACGGTGGCCAGGAGACGAGCGTGCTGACGGCGCCGATGCCCGGCGTCGTCGTCCGCGTTCTCGCGGGCGAGGGCGACCGCGTCGAGCCGCGACAGCCGCTTGTCGTCCTCGAGGCCATGAAGATGGAGACGCCGCTCGTCTCGCCCTACGAGGCAGTCGTGAGGCGCGTCCACGTCGCTGAGGGCGACCGCGTCACAGGCGGTGCGATCCTCGTCGAGTTGGAGGAGTGATGGAGGCCGCCGACCTCCTCCCCGACCCGATCGCACAGTTCCAGCTCTGGTACGAGGAGGCGCTCGCGGCCGGCGTTGCGATGCCCGAGGCGATGGCGCTCGCCACTGCCGACGGGGACGGCCGCCCCTCCGCGCGCACCGTCCTGCTCAAGGGCGCCGACGAGCTCGGTTTCCGCTTCTTCACGAACACGGAGAGCAGGAAGGGCCACGAGCTCGCCGCCAACCCGCAGGCCGCGCTTGTCTTCCACTGGCCGCAGGAGCCGCGGCGCCAGGTGACGGTCGCCGGGCCGGTCGCGCCGCTCTCCCGCGAGGAGTCCGAGGCGTACTTCCGGTCCCGCCCGCTAGGGAGCCGCCTGGGCGCGTGGGCCTCGCGGCAGACCAGCGTCGTGCCGGACCGGGAGACGCTCGACCGCGCGTTCGCTGCTGCCGAGGCTACGTACGGCGACGATCCGCCGCTCCCGCCTTGGTGGGGCGGCTATCTCCTCCGGCCGATCCGGATCGAGTTCTGGCAGAACCGTCCGAACCGCCTTCACGACCGCTTCGGCTACACGCGCGAGAACGGCGACTGGGCTCTCGAGCGCCTGGCGCCCTGACGTTTGCGGGCACCGCCCGAGGGTAGACGGGACCGGAGAACTGGATCCCGACTCAAGGAGACACGACTCATGAGCAACGAGCTCAAGGGCAGGCGCGTGGCCTTCCTCGCGACCGACGGCGTCGAGCAGGTCGAGCTGACCGAGCCGTGGAAGGCCGTCGTCGCGGCAGGCGGCGAGACCGAGCTGATCTCGCTCGAGACGGCCGAGATCCAGGGCTTCGACCACCACGACAAGGCCGAAACGTTCCCGGTCGACAAGGCGGTGAAGGACGCCGATCCGACCGACTACGACGGGCTCGTCTCCCCGGCGGCGTGATCAACCCCGGCAGTCACCTCGTGGCCGAGCCTGAAGACCGACATCGAGAACGCGGGCGGCACCTGGGTCGACCAGGATCTCGCCGTCGATCGCGGGCTCTTCACCAGCAGGAACCATCAGGATCTCCACGTCTTCTGGCGGAAGCTCGTCGAGGAGGTCGCCGAGGGGACCCACGAGGAGCAGCGCCAGGCGGAGCGGGAAGCCGTCGGCCGCTAGAGAGGGTTCTACGCCAGGAGGTCGCGGAGGCGCATGGCGAGCGACGCATCGCCCTCGACGCGGATCTTCCCCATGAGGAAGGCGCCCATCGCGCTCTGCTCGCCGCCGACGATCCGCAGCAAGAGGCCCTCCGAGACGGCGATGACGCAGTCGGCGGCGGCGTCCCCCTCGCTCACCGAGACGGCGCCGTCGTCCACCTCGACGCGCCAGCTCCCCGCCCCCTCGACATCGAAGCGGTAGCTCGCGGTCAGGCCGCGCGTGCGCTCGGACCCGCCGGCCGTCCTGGCTGCGAGCTGCTCGAAGAACTCCCGTGCGCTCCCGGGCACGCTAGTGCCCCTCCCGGTGATGCTGCCCGGCGGACACTAGATCGGCGCCGTCGCCGGCTCGGCCGGCCGGAGCGTCCTGGACGAGGGCAGGAGGAGGGTGAGCGCGATGCAGAGCGCCGGGCCGAGCGCTGTCGTGAGGACGGCGGTCTGGAGGTCGACGGCGTCGGCGAGTGCGCCGAGCGTCAGGGCGGCGATCCCGCCGAGCCCGATCGCAAAGCCAATCGAGAGCCCCGAAGCCATTCCGACGCGCCCGGGCATGTACTCCTGGCTCATCACGAGGCTGACGCCGAACGTCCCGATGACCGCCGCGCCCGAGAGCGTGAGCGCGACGGCGCCGGCGATCCCGCCGACGAGCACGTAGACGAGGATCAGCGGCATCGAGACGACGAAGGAGCCGAGCAGGACGGCCCGGCGCCCGACCCGGTCCGCCAGCCTCCCGCCGAGGAGAGTGCCGAGGGCGCCCGCGAAGAGGAAGAGGGCGAGGAGGCGCGTGCCGTAGCCCGCGCCGTTCCCGCGCGAGATCTCGTAGAGCGGGATGAAGGTGAAGAGGCCCATGTGGGCGAGGCTCCGCAGGCCCACGATGGCGAGGAGCAAGGAGAGTCCGCGCCAGTTGTTCCCCGCCGCAGCCCGCTGCGCCTGCGCCTCCCGCCCGGGCACGAAGGCCGCGAGATGGGGAAGCGCGATGAGGAGGAAGGCTGCGACCACGAGCCCCGGGAGCACGAGCAGCGCTCCGCCGTCGAGCCCGAGCCCGAGGGTGATGACGAAGAACGACGCCAGGAGCGGCCCGAGGGCGAAACCGACGTTGCCGCCGACCGAGAAGAGCGACATCCCGCTTGCGCGGCGGTCTCCGCTCACGTAGCTGGCGAACTTCGAGCCCTCCGGGTGATAGGCGGCGACACCCAGGCCCGAGACGAGCACGCCGAGCAAGACGAGCCCGTAGCTCGGCGCGACCGACGCGAAGGCCATCCCGATCCCGGCGACCGCGACGCCCGTCGGGAGGAGCCAGAGCGCCCCGCGCGCATCCGACCAGAGGCCGAAAGCAGGCTGGATCAGCGACGAGCTGAAGGTGGCCGCGAGGACGAGGGCGCCGACCATCGTGTAGGAGAGGTCGAAGCGCACCGCGAGGAACGGCAGCAGCGCCGGTAGGGCTCCCTGCGCGAGGTCCGTGGCCAGATGCCCCGAGGAGAGGGCGGCCATGCCTCTGGAGTCGACGCCGGCGGGCACTGCCCGAACGTTACCCGGCGACCGCCGGCACCTCTCGACGAGGAAGCCCTCCGAAGAGGAGGGCTTCGATGGGGAGAGATTGTCGCCCGCGAGGGGAGGGTGCGGGCTGGGGAGAGGGTAGAGCTGCGCTCACTGGCGCCTCCTCTGTATCGGCGTCTCTGGAGCACGCCCCATCCCTCGAACGGGGCACGGCGCTCCCCCGGCTCCGGTAGCATCCCGCCTCGCTCATGGACATCGACGTCGTCGAGGCGCCGCCCGGAGGGGTCGAGGCAGACGTCCTCGTCTTCACAGTCCCCGATCCCGTCACGCTGTCGAAGGCGGCGGAGGGACTCGACCGCCTCGTCGAGGGGCGTCTGAGCCGTCTGGTCGAGAACGGCGAGCTCAGAGGAGACGAAGGTCGCGTCACCCTCCTGCACGCGGACGGCCGGCTCGCCGCGCAACGCGCGGCGGGGGTGGGCGTGGGAGAGCGGGAGCTCGACGCGGACCGGCTTCGTACCGCCGCCGCTGCGGCCGCCTGCGAAACAGTGGACGTGGGCGGGACGACGATGGCCTGGGTCGTCGAGCCGGATGGGCCCCTGTCTCCGAGCGTGCAGGCGAGGGCGATCGTCGACGGGACCGTCCTCGGCCCGTACGAGGCGGCGCGATGGAAGACGAGCGCGGAGCCGTCGGTGCAGATCGAGCGCCTCGTCCTTTGCGGCCCGGGCGCGGCCGGCGTCGCCGGGGAGGCGGAGCGCGCCAACGTCGCGGCGGCCTGGGCGAACCGCTGCCGCGATCTCGTCAACGCGCCCGCGAACGAGCTCACGCCCGAGCGCCTGGGGGACTGGGCGGAGGAGATCGCGGGCGGGAGCCCCTCCCTCCGCTTCGAGGCGCTGGGGCCCGACGAGATCCGTGCCGCGGGCATGGGCGCGTTCGGGGCGGTCAGCCAGGGGAGCGACAACCCGCCTCGACTGATCACGCTGGCCTACGAGCCGGAGACGCCCGCCCGGCCCGAGCTCCGTATCGGGCTCGTTGGGAAGGCGATCACGTTCGACGCCGGCGGCCTCTCGCTCAAGCCGGCGTACCACATGGACGAGATGAAGTCGGACATGGGCGGCGGCGGCGCCGTCCTCGCCGCGACCGGCGCGATCGCGGAGCTGGGCCTTCCCGTCCGGATCCTCACCGTCGTCCCGTCCTGCGAGAACCTGCCGGGAGGTCACTCCTACCGCCCAGGCGACATCGTCACTGCGCTGAGCGGGAAGACGATCGAGATCACAAACACGGACGCCGAGGGGCGCCTGATCCTCGCCGACGCCCTCTGGTTCGCTCGCGAGTCGGGAGCGACCCACCTCCTCGACCTCGCGACCCTCACCGGCGGGATCGTCGTCGCCATGGGTGACCTCTACGCCGGTCTCTTCGGCAACGACGACGCCTGGGTCGCGGAGATCGAGGAAGCGGCCGAGGCGAGCGGCGACCACGCCTGGCGCCTCCCACTGCACGAGCGCTACCACCGCTACAACGACTCCGCGTTCGCCGACCTGAAGAACTCCTCCGACTACAAGCAAGCCTCGCCGATCCTCGCTGCGGCCTTCCTCGAGCAGTTCGCCGGAGAGGGTCCCTGGGCCCACCTGGACATCGCCGGCACGGCGTACCTCGAGCGCGGCCGCGGCGACTACTACTCCGACCTGGGCGCGACCGGCTACGGCGTCCGCCTCCTGGCGGAGCTGGCCCGCCGGCTCTAGTGGACTTCGACCTCTCCGACGAGCACGAGCTTCTGCGCACCACCGTGCGCGCGTTCGCGCAGGAGCGGATCGCGCCCGTGGCCGAGGAGCTCGACCGCGAGCACCGCTTCCCCTACGAGCTCGTGGCCGAGCTCGCCGAGCTCGGGCTGATGGGCATCCCGATTCCCGAGGAGTACGGGGGCGCCGGCGGCGACACGCTCTCGTACGCGATCGCGATCGAGGAGCTGACGCGCGTCGACTCCTCCGTGGCGATCACGGTCGCCGCGCACACGTCCCTGGGGACGATGCCGTTCCTCCTCTTCGGGTCGGAGGAGCAGAAGCGGGAGTGGCTGCCCGAGCTGGCCTCGGGCAGGCGCCTGGCCGCCTTCGGCCTCACGGAGCCGGGCGCCGGCTCGGACGCGGGCGCGACGCGGACGCACGCGGAGCTCCGCGACGGCGAATGGATCGTGAACGGCTCGAAGATCTTCATCACGAACGCGGGCACCGACATCTCGGCGTGCGTCACTATCACCGCGCGGACAGGCGACGACGAGATCTCGAACCTGATCGTCCGGAACGGGTCGCCCGGCTATGAGATCTCCACGCCGATGCGGAAGATGGGCTGGCGGGCCTCGGACACGCGCGAGCTCTCGTTCCGGGACTGCGCCGTGCCCGAGGGCAACCTGCTGGGGCCGCGTGGCGCAGGCTTCAAGCAGTTCCTCGAGATCCTCGACGGCGGTCGCATCTCGGTGGCGGCGATGGGCCTCGGGCTCGCGCAGGGCGCTTATGACCTCGCGCTCGCGTACTCGCGCGAGCGGGAGCAGTTCGGGCGGCCGATCGCCCGCTTCCAGGCGATCCAGTTCGCGCTCGCCGACATGGCGACGGAGATCGAGGCGGCGCGTGGGCTCGTCTACAAGGCGGCCTGGCTCAAGGATCAGGTTCGTCCGTTCGCGCGGGAGTCAGCGATCGCGAAGCTCTACACGGGCGAGGTCTCCAAGCGCGTCGTCGACAGGGCCCTCCAGATCCACGGCGGCTACGGCTTCATGGACGAGTACGCGATCTCGCGCCTCTACCGCGACCAGAAGGTGCTCGAGATCGGCGAGGGCACCAACGAGATCCAACGGATGGTGATCGCGCGCCACCTCGGGCTCTAACGCGGCGGGAGCTGAACCGCGCGTTGCTCGAGCGGCAGCTGCTGCTCTCGCGGCACGAGCTCCCGGCCGCCGAGGTAATCGAGCGCTTGGTCGGAATGCAGGCCCAGGTGCCGCGGGATCCGTACGTCGCCCTCTGGTCGCGCCTCGAGGGCTTCCGCCACCACGAGCTGGAGGGGCTGATCGCGGAACGACAGGCCGTCCGCGCGCCGCTGATGCGCGCAACGATCCACCTGGCGACGGCCCGCGACTGCCTAGAGCTGCGGCCCGTGCTCCAGAGCGTGCTGGAGCGCATGTTCCGAAGCGGGAGCCCCTTCGGGCGACGTCTCGGGGACGCGGACGAAGAGACGATCGTCGCGGCCGGGCGCGTCCTGGTCGAGGAGGAGCCGCGCACGCGGGCGCAGCTCCGCACACTGCTCGGGGAGCGCTGGCCCGACCGCGACGCCGAAGCCATGGCCTACGCGATCACGTACCTCCTGCCCCTCGTCCAGGTAACGCCGCGCGGCCTCTGGAGCCGCAGCGGGCAACCGAGATGGGCAACGGTGGAGGCCTGGCTCGGCCGCCCGCTCGCGCGCGACTCCGCCCCGGACCGGACAGTGCTGCGCTACCTCGCCGTTTTCGGGCCGGCGGGCTGGAAGGACATCCAGACTTGGTCGGGCCTGACGCGTGTCCGTGAGATCATGGAGCGCCTGCACGGAGACCTGCGCACCTTCCGCGACGAGAACGGCGTCGAGCTGTTCGACCTGCCCGACGCGCCGTTGCCCGACCCGGACGTCCCGGCTCCTGTGCGCTACCTGCCGGAGTACGACAACCTCTTCCTCTCGCATGCCGACCGTTCGCGCCTCGGCGACAAGGAGGACCGGCCGCGCCTCGGGTTCGGGGACGACCGCTCGTTCGGCCCCGTCCTCATCGACGGCTTCATTCGCGCGGTCTGGCGGCTCGTCCGCGAGCGGGACAGCGCCGCCCTGCTCGTCAAGCCGGTTCGGCGTCTCGCCAAGAAGGACACGGCCGCGGTGACCGCGGAGGGGCGACGCCTGCTCGGGTTCGTCGCAGGCAACGCCGGCCGGCGCGAGATCCGGCTCATACTCCCGGAGTGACCGGTCGGCTCTACGCGGGCTCCTCCGGGTTCTCCTATCCGTCCTGGCGCGGCGGCTTCTACCCAGCGGATGCGAAGCCGGACACATTCCTCCACCACTACGCCGAACGCCTGAACGCCGTCGAGCTGAACACGACCTTCTACCGGCTCCCGGCCGAGGAGCAGTTCGAGCGCTGGGCCGCGCAGACTCCGGCGGGTTTCCGCTTTGCGGTGACCATGTCGAGGCGCGTGACCGTCGCCGGCCGCGTCGAGGGCCTCGACGCGTTCGGCCAGAGCGTGCGACGGCTCGGCGACCGGCTCGGCCCACTCCGCGTGAAGGTGTCGCAGAAGCGTGATGACGGGTTCCTGCGGCTCTTCCTCGACTCGCTCGACCCGGAGCTGCTCGTCGCGCTCGACTTCCGCCACGGCTCGTGGGACGACCCCGAAGTGATAGCCCGCCTGGACGAGCGCGGCACCGCGCGGGTGAACGCCCTCGACGGCGGCGCCTCCTTTCGCTACCTGCGCTTGCGGGAGCCGCCCTACGACGACGCGGCGCTGGCCGTGCTCGCCGGCGAGATCCACCCGCTCCTCGACCAGGGCATGGACGTCTACTGCTTCTTTCGCCACGAGGACGAGCCCACGGCCCCGCTGTTCGCCGAGCGGCTTCTCGAGCTGGCCCACGAGAGCCTCGAGCTCGACTGATCGCCCGAGGAAGAAAGCGGCAGCGTCCGCCGTCTTGAAGGCATGTCCTACCATCCCACGACTCATCTTGCGATCGCCCGGGAGCGGCATCAGGACCTGATCCGCGGGGCGGAGCAGCACCGTCTCGCCCGCTCCCTCAAGGCGGAGCGGCCGGGGATCCGCGACCGGATCGCCTCGTTCCTGCACCGCGGCGACGCGCGGCGCGTCGCGCCCGCCGCCAAGTAGCGCCGGGCGCTACTGCAGGCGCTCGACCGAGTAGCCCTCGTCGTCCAGACGAGCGAGGAGCTCGGCGCAGTGCTCCTCGTCGCGCATGGCGAGCGTGAGCTCGATCTCCGTGCCGGTCACCGGCAGGTCCATGCCCTCGCGGTGGTGGTCGACCTCGAGGACGTTCGCGCGCTCCTCGGCCACGCGCGCGAGGAGAAGGGCGAGGTTGCCCGGCCGGTCGTCCACGCGTGTCCGGATGACGAGGTAGCGGCCGGCGCGCGTGAGCCCGTGGCGGAGGACCTCGATCAGCGAGCTCGCGTCGATGTTTCCGCCGGAGAGGAGCGCGCAGGCGGCGCCCGAGCCTTCGACCTTCCCGGCGAGGAGCGCGGCGACCGAGGCCGCCCCTGCTCCCTCGACGGTCAGCTTGCAGCGCTCGCTGACCAGCAAGATCGCTCCGGCGATCTCCGCGTCGGTCACCGTCACGACGTCGTCGAGACGGTCGGCGAGGAGGGCGCGCGTGAGCTCGCCCGGCGTCTTGACGGCGATCCCGTCCGCGATCGTGTTCCCCGCCGGCGCCCGGCCGGCGAAGGGGGCGCACGCGGCGGCCTGCACGCCGACGATGCCGATCTCAGGGCGCAGCTCCTTGAGGGCGAGCGCGATGCCGGCGGCGAGCCCCCCGCCGCCGATCGGGACCACGAGCGTCTCGATCTCGGGGACAAGCTGCTCCGCGAGCTCGAGGCCGAGCGTTCCCTGGCCGGCGAGCACGACCGTGTCCTCGAAGGCGTGGACGAACGTCTCCCCGGCCTCGACCCGCTCGCGCGCGGCGGCGACCGCGTCGTCGAAGCCGTGCCCGGCGAGCACGACCTCCGCGCCGTAGCTCCTCGTCGCCTCGATCTTCGCGGTCGGCGCGTCCTCCGGCATGAAGACGGTGGCCCGGACGCCGGCCTCGCGGGCGGCCCACGCTACTGCCTGGCCGTGGTTCCCCGCGCTCGCGGTGACGACGCCGGCGCCGCGCTCCGTGTCCGTGAGGTGGGAGATCCGGTTGTAGGCGCCGCGGATCTTGAAGGAGCCCGTGCGCTGGAGGTTCTCCGCCTTGAGCCAGACCGGGCGGCCGGAGAGGCGGCCAAGCGTCTCCGACGGATACACGGGCGTCGCGCGCGCGACGCCGTCGAGGCGCTCCCGCGCCTCCTGGATCTCAGCGAGTGTCGGGGCCGTCGCCGTCGCCATCGCGCAGGTGGAAGACCTTCTCCATGATCTCACGAACCGCCGTGAGCGGATCGAGCTCGCGGCGCTGCACCTCCCCGAGGAGCCGGCGCAGCTCCTCGTCCTCGGCCACGGCCTCCTCGAGCCGGGCCTTCGCGCGTGCGCTCGCGACGGCGAAGACCTCGCCGGCGAGGTTCCTGGCGCGCCGCTCGGCGAGCGACCCGCTCTCCTCCAGGTGGCGGCGGTGCCCCTCGAGCTCCTCCCACAGCTCGGCGATCCCCACGCCGGTCACGGCCTCGGTGAGGACGATGGGCGGCCGCCAGTCGCGCTCGGTGTCGAGCCCGAGGATGGAGCGGACCTCGTTCACCATCGTCTTCGCCGCCGGGTGGTCGCGCTTGTTCACCGCGATCACGTCCGGGATCTCCATGATCCCCGCCTTCAGCGCCTGGATGGAGTCGCCCGAGCCCGGCATCAGCACGAGCAGCACGGTGTCGGCGATCGTGATCACCTCGACCTCGCTCTGCCCCGCCCCGACGGTCTCGAGGAAGAGGAGCTCCTTGCCGGCTGCATCGAGGACGAGCGCCGCCTGCAGCGTCGCTTCCGCAAGCCCCCCCAGATGGCCCCGTGTGCCCATCGAGCGGATGAAGACCTCCGGGTCGAGGAAGTGGTCGGCGAGGCGGATGCGATCGCCGAGGAGGGCCCCCTTCGTGAACGGGCTCGAGGGGTCGACAGAGACCACACCCACACTCGTGCCGGCTGCGCGCACCCCGCGGACGAGGGCGCTGATCAGGCTCGACTTGCCGACGCCGGGCGGTCCGGTGACCCCGATCGTGTACGCACGACCGGTCTCGGGATAGAGCTCGCGGATGAGCTCGTACGCCAGCGGGTCCGCGTTCTCGACCAGGGTGATCGCCTGCGCCAGAGCCCGGCGATCGCCGCCGCGAATGCCCTCGACGAGGGCCTCGAGCGTCCAGGTTCTCGCCACGGGCTACGCGGCGCCCTGCGATGCGGGCGCCGACACGCGCCGGAGAGCCTGCGCGAAGAGCTCGTTCTCCTCCTTCGTCCCGACGGTCACGCGGATCGCGCCGGGCGCGCCGAACGGCCCCAGCGGGCGGACGATCACCCCCTCGCGCAGAAGCGCGTCGAAGACCGGGCGGGCGTCCTCGCCGACCTCCGCGAAGACGAAGTTCGCCACGGCCGGGGAGGCGGTCTTGAGGCCGAGATCGGCGCAGAGCCCCACGAGGTGGCCGCGGGACTCGGCGTTGAACGCACGGCGGCGCGCGACCTCCTCTGGATCGTCCAGGCTTGCCACGGCGGCGTCCTGCGCCGGCTGCGTGACGTCGAACGCGTTCCGCACCTTCTTGACCGCGTCGACGACGTCCTTCGGGCCGACCCCGTAGCCGACGCGCAGGCCGGCGAGCCCGTAGATCTTGGAGAAGGTTCGCAGGACGAGCACGCGCCGCCCGGCCTTGAAATGCTCCTCGATTCCGTCCGGGTAGTCGGGCTCGCCCAGGTACTCGAAGTAGGCCTCGTCGAGGACGGCGAGGACATGGCCGGGAACGCCCGCGAAGAACGCGTCGACCTCGCCCCGCGGGATCATCGTCCCGGTCGGGTTGTTCGGGTTGCAGAGGTAGACGATCTTCGTCCGGTCGGTGACGGCGGCGAGGATCCGCTCGACGTCGTAGCGGTGTTCGGCGAGCGGCACGCCCACGGGGGTCGCACCCATCTTGATCGCCGTCAGGGGGTAGCTCGCGAAGGACGGCCAGCCGTAGATGACCTCGTCGCCGGGATCGAGCGCCGCGAGCGAGAGATAGGTGATGATCGCGTCGGCGCCCGCGGCGACGGCCACGTTCGCCCGTTCGACGCCGTGTTTCTCCGCCAGCCGCGTGACGAGGCGATAGGCGCCTCCGTCCGGGTAGCGGTTCAGCTCCGGCAGGCCCCGCTCGAGGGCCGCGAGCGCGGCGGGGAAGGGGCCGAACTGCCCCTCGTTGGAGGCGAGCTTGACGACGCGCTCGAGACCGAGCTCGCGCTGCACCTCGTCGACCGGCTTGCCCGGCTCGTAGGGCACGAGATCGGAGATCGCGGGCCTGAAGGGGTCGCGGGCCACGCGGAAACCTTAACCTGTCCGCCTGTGGACGAGATCGGCCTCTTCCCCCTCAACCTCGTGCTCGTTCCCGGCGAGCAAGCGCCGCTGCACGTCTTCGAGCCGCGCTACCGCGAGCTGATCGGGGAGTGCCTCGATCTCGGCCGCGACTTCGGGCTCCTGCTCGAGGACGACGAAGGCATGAGGGACGTCGGCACGCGCTGCAACGTCGTCGAGGTGCTCGACCACTTCCCCGACGGGCGCCTGAACGTCGTCGTCGAGGCACGGGAGCGCTTCCAGCTCGTCGGGCTGACCGACGGGCGCCCCTTCAGGACGGCCGAGGTGGAGGTGCTCCCGGACAAGACCGACACGCCCAACGAGGACGAGGTCGAGGAGTGCCTCGCAGCCTACGCCCGCGTCGTCGCCGCGGCCGAGGCGGAGCTCGACGACCTCGACCTCGACGCCGTCTCGATCGCGTACCAGATCGCCTCTCGCATCGACTTCGGCACCGAGGTCAAGCAGGGCCTCCTCGAGCTTCGCTCCGAGCGCGAGCGCGTCATCCGCCTCGCCCCCATGCTCAACCAGGCGGCCGAGGCCGTCGAGCGCGAGCAGGAGATCCGCCACCGAGCCGCCGGCAACGGGCGCGTCGAGCCCCTCTAGGGTGTGGAGCACAAGGGCTCGGGCGGAAGCTCAGGCCGGGCGGCGGATGCCGTGGACCGGGCGCCCTGAGGCCTCCCAGGCGTAGTACGAGGCGCTCGGCCCGAAGGACGGCTCGTAGGGAACGATCCGTGGGTTGCGCCCGACCTCTTTCGCTCGCTGGGCGTGCCAGAGCAGGTTGGGGTCGTCGTGCTCGACCCAGACGAGGACGAGGTGGACGGCGGTCATGAACTCGGCGACGAACGTGCAGCCCGCCGCGGGGCACGGGAAGGGGTCGGTGCGGACGCAGAACCAGCCCGAGTGGTCCTCGCCGGAGTCGTCGGTCCAGAGCTCCTCTTCCTGCTCGAGCTCCTGCTCCTCGAAGAGAAGGGACCCCCGCCTCGGCTCGAGCGGCTCGGTCATCGCAGGTGCCCCTCCAGGTAATGCTGCCCCGCCTCTGGCGAGCGAGAAGCGCGCCAGGGAAGGACGCAGGGAGCCCGCGTACTGGTCAGTACGTGGGCGACTGAGGACGCAGCCTGGCGCAGCTTTGCAGCCGGCAAAGGTGTGGTGTGTATTGCCTGGAGGGGCACTACACCGCCTTTGCCATCAGGATCGCGTCGACGTAACCCCCGCTCCGGCGATAGTGGTCTCGCCGATAGCCCTCGCGCTCGTAGCCGAGGCCCTCGTAGAGCGCGATCGCGGCGTGGTTGTAGGGGAAGACGTGAAGCTCGAGCTTGCGGACACCGACCTCGCCGGCCCACTCCTCGGCCGCTTCCATGAGCGCGCGCCCGATGCCCTGCCGCCGGTGGGTCACCGCGACCATCAGTCCCAGGTCGGCGACGTGCTCGCTCGCGGGGTGCGGGTCGCGGGCGAGCGAGATGCGGCCGACGATCTCGTCCGGCGTCTCCGCGACGAAGACAGCCGCATGGGCGTTCCGCCGGAGCGTCCGGAGGTAGCGCCGCTCCTCCGAGGGGCTGCGCCAGTCCCCGTTCGTGATGAGCCAGCCCTCCGGCTCCGCGCCGACTGCTCGAGCGAGCTCGACGAGCGCGGCCGCGTCGCCGGGCTCCGCGCGCCGGATCAGGACCCTCATGCCTCCACCACCATCCCGGCGCCGCTCCGGCGCGAGTCGCCTGCCGCCTCCAGCACGCCGCCCTCGCGGACTGCGACGGCGGCTGCTCCGCCGAAGTAGAGGTTGCGGCCGGCCCACCGGGTTGCCTCGTACCCGTCCCCTTCAAGCCGATCCGAGGCCCCCGGGTCGATTCCGCCCTCGAGCTGGAGCAGGTCCTCCTCGAGGTGGACGCGCGGCTCCTCGATCGCCTCCTCGGCGGTCAGGCCGTGATCGACGACGTTCACGACGATCTGGAGGATGGCCGCGCGGAGGCGGATCGAGCCTGCGCTCCCGACGACCAGCCGGGGCCGACCTCGGGCGAGCACGAGCGACGGCGCCATCATGCTCGTGAGCCGCATGCCCGGCCGGGCCACCTTCCCGGGCGGGTTGAGGTCGGGCTCCCCGAGCATGTTGTTCAGCTGGATTCCCGTTCCGGGGACGATGAAGCCCGAGCCGCAGCCGGTCGACGCCGAGAGCGAGGCCGCGTTCCCCCTCGCGTCCACGACGCTGATGTGGGTCGTGGACGGTATTCCCGTCGGCTCGGAGGCGGGAAGCCGGAGCCGCGCGTGCGCGGCGGCGGCCGAGGTCTCCACACGTTCCTCGGCCAGGATGCGACGGGTCGCGCCTCCCCGGTAGAGGTCGCTCACGAAACCACCTCCGCGGATCCGGGCGGCCTCGCGCATCGCCTCGGCGAGGGTCGCGAGCGCCTCGGCACTCCCGCGAGGAGGCATCGGTCCGAGGCGGTCGAGGACGCGAAGTGCGAAGGCGATGAGGAGCCCGCCGGCCGAGGGCGGCGGGTTGGAGACGAACTCGACGTCGCGGTAGGCGGCGCGCACCGGACGGCGCTGAACCACCCGATAGGCGGCCAGGTCGGCCTCGGTGATGCGGCCTCCGCGCTCACAGGCCGCCGCGCTCAGGCGCCGGGCAAGTTCCCCCCGGTAGAGAACGTCCGCGCCCTCGGCGGCCAGCCACTCGAGAGTGCCGGCGAGATCGCGCATGACGACTCTCTCGCCCTCCTTGAGCGGGGCTTCTGCGCCGTAGACGTGCCGACCTTCCGCTTCGTTCCGGAGGATGACGTCGAGGATCTCGTGCAGGAACGCCTGGGCCGCGTTGAGCGGAACGCCTCGGCGAGCCAGCTCCACGGCCGGTGCCAGGAGCTCTTCCCAGGGGAGCTGCGCATAGCGCCGGTGCGCCGCGGCCAGACCCGCCGCGGCTCCCGGAACGGCACACGCGGCCGGGCCGATGAGGAAGACCTGGGTCGTCTGCTCGTCGAAGGGGACGTCGACGGCGAGCATCTCGCCCGCATCGTCGTGAGGGAGGCCGTTTCCCGGGACGGCGGCGAAGAAGTCGAGGATCCGGTCGCTCGAGTCGCGCCCCCGGTGGACGAGCATGAAGCCGCCGCCTCCGGGGCCCGTCAGCGGGCTCTCCGCCACCCAGGAGACGAAAGCCGACGCGATGCAGGCGTCGACCGCGTTTCCTCCCTCTGCGAGGATTCTCGCGCCCGCCTCGGCTGTCAGCGGGTGGCCGGCGGCCACGGCGCCCTTCATGCGCAGAGCGTAGCGCCGGGACGGGCTCCTCAGAGCTCGCTGAGGAAGCTCGGCGGCTCGAGCGGGTCTGGCTCCCTGGACGGGACGAGGCGCTCGCTCGGCCTGCCGATCCCCGTGGCGATCACCGTCACCCACACCTGCCCGGCAAGCCGCTCGTCGATCGTCGCGCCGAAGATGATGTTCGTGTCCTCCGTGCTCCCTCGGCGGATCACCTCGGCAGCCTCGTTGACCTCCAGCAAAGTCAGGTCGTCGCCGCCGGCGATCGAGAGGAGGATGCCCTTCGCGCCCACGAGCTCCGTGTCGATGAGCGGGGAGCGCAGCGCCCGCTCGGCGGCCTCGTGCGCCCGGTTCTCGCCGGTCGCGAAGCCGATTCCCATCAGCGCCGATCCGGCGTCGGACATGACCGTGCGGACGTCGGCAAAGTCGAGGTTGATGAGGCCGGGCATGGTGATGAGGTCGCAGATGCCTTGCACGCCCTGGCGCAGCACGTCGTCGGCGATGCGGAACGCGTCGAGCATCGACGTCGAGCGGTCGAGCACCTCCAGCAGGCGGTCGTTCGGGATCACGATGACCGTGTCGCAGACCTCCCGCAGCGTCTCTGCTCCCGCATCCGCCTGTGAGCGGCGGCGGGTGCCCTCGAAGCGGAAGGGCATCGTGACGATCCCGACGGTGAGCGCTCCGACGTCCTTCGCCAGCTTGGCGACGACCGGCGTGGCGCCCGAGCCGGTGCCGCCGCCCTCGCCGGCGGTCACGAAGACCATGTCCGAGCCGCGGAGGACGTGCTTGATCTGATCCTCGGCTTCCTCGGCGGCGCGGCGCCCGATGTCCGGGTCGGAGCCCGACCCGAGGCCCTGCGTGAGCTCGCGCCCGATATGGAGCTTGATCGGCGCCTCGCACTGCTTCAGCTGTTGGATGTCGGTGTTGACGGCGATGAACTCGACCTGCGAGATCCCTGCTTCGATCATCCGGTTGACCGCGTTCAGTCCGGCGCCGCCGACCCCGACGACCCGGATGACCGCGAGGTACGCGGCGGAGTCGGGCCGCGGCGTCGTGCGCATCCGCGGCGCGGGCTCGATCAGGCGGCGCGCCGCGGCGGGCTGCCGGTCTCCTGCGGGGTCCGCATAGGGGCGCTCGGGCTCGAGCGTCGGCGCCGGAGGCGCCGAGCGCTCGGATGGAGCCGGGGTCAGATCGGTGGGGGCGCCCGTTTCAACCGGCGACGTCGGCTCCGCGACGGCGGGCTCAGGCTCGCGGACGGACGGAGGAGTCGGCTCGGGACCGGGAGCTGCCGACTCAACGGTCGGCGCCTCCTCCGGTCGCGACTGCGCGCCGGACTCCTGGACGGGCCCGCCCTCCCTCTCGGACTGGCGCTGCGCCGCCTCCGTCGCCTTGAAGAGCTCGGCCAGCGGGCCCTCACGCATGCTGGCGCGGCGTCGCGCCATCGAGCACCTCCTTTGCGAGCTCGCGGTACGCCTCGGCGGCCGTGCCCGACGGGTCGTACTTGAGCACGGAGCTGCCCTGCACGGGCGCCTCTGCGTACCGCACGGTCTTGCGGATCCTGGTGTCGAAGACGAGGTCGCCGAAGTTCTCCTTCAGCATCTCGACGGCCTCCTTCGAGTGGAGCGTCCGGCCGTCGTACATCGTGGGCAGGATTCCGTGGATCTCGACGGTCGGATTGAGGTTCTCGCGAATCATTGAGAGCGTGTTCTCGAGCTGGACGAGCCCGCGCAGCGAGAGATACTCGCACTGCACCGGGACGATGACGCTGTCCGCCGCCGTCAGCGCGTTGATCGTCAGGAGCCCGAGAGACGGCGGCGTGTCGACGAAGATGTAGTCGTAGCGGTTGCGGACCGGCAGGAGGGCCTTCTGGAGAGCCCGCTCGCGGCCGATCATGCTCGAGAGCGCCAGCTCGGCGCCGGCGAGGTCGATCGACGAGACCGCGAGGTCGATCTCCGTCCGGTGGATGACCTCGTCGATCGGCAGGCTATGGACGAGAACGTCGAACATCGAGCGCTCGACGGCGTCCGGGTCCATGCCCTGGCTCATCGTCAGGTTGCCCTGCGGGTCGAGATCGACCCCGAGGACGTTGAACCCCTGCTCGCTGAAGGCGACGGCGAGGTTGAGCGTCGTCGTCGTCTTCGCGACGCCGCCCTTCTGGTTGGCAAGCGCGATGACCTGACCCAGCTTGACTCCCTGTGAAGTAGACGTCCGCTTCCGCGGACGCGTAAGAATTCCGGTAAGGCCCATCGAGGGCTCCTGTTTCGTGCCAGAGTAGCACAATCCTCCTCCGCTTCTGAACCCGCAATCCGGCTTGGGAAGCGGCCCTGCGGCGATTCGGGGCCGAGCGGCGCAGGTTGTTCGGGGCGAGCTCGCCTCAGCGGCGGAGAGCGACGAGCGAGAGCATCTCGAAGCACGCGTTCGCAGCGACGAAGGCGGTCACGCCCGCCGGATCGTACGGCGGGGAGACCTCGACGCAGTCGAAGCCCCGGAAATCGAGCCCGGCGAGTGAACGAACGTACGTGAGCGCCTCCCTGCTCGAAGGCCCTCCCACCTCGGGCGTCCCGGTCCCGGGAGCGAACGCCGGGTCGACGAAGTCGATGTCGAAGGACAGGAAGCAGGCGGCGGAGCCGACCCGGCTCCGGACGCGTTCCGAGAAGCCGGCTGGGCCGAGCGCGGCAAGCTCCTCGTAGGAGAGCGCGTCGATCCCGAACCGCGCCGGCAGGCGAGCGTCCTCCGCCTCGTTCAGAGATCCGCGCAGGCCGGCCTGGATCGACCGCCCAGGGTCGACCAAGCCCTCCTCCACGGCGCGGCGGACGACGCTTCCGTGGAAGAGCTTTTGCCCGAAGTACTCGTCCCAGAGGTCGTGGTGCGAGTCGAGTTGCACGAGCCCGAGCGGGCCGTGCACGACGGCGAGCGCCCGCAGCTCCGCGAGCAAGACCGTGTGGTCGCCCCCGAGGCAGACAGTCGTCACGCCGGCGCCTGCGATCTCCTCGAGCGCCGCGGTCGAGCGCTCGAGTGAGTCCACCGTCGAGCCGGGAACGGTGGGCACGTCGCCGTAGTCGACGAGCGAGAGCTTCTCGACGACGTCCACGCCGAGCAGCGGGTTGTAGTTTCGAAGCGTCACCGAGGCGCTGCGGATCCCCTCCGGGCCGAAGCGCGCGCCCGTCCGGTAGACAACGGCCCCGTCGGTTGGGATGCCGACGATCGCGACGTCGACGCCCTCGAGGTCGCGGACGTGCGGGAGTCGCATGAACGTCCGCGGGCCCGAGAAGCGCGGCGTCTCGAAGGGATCCGGGGGCCCGTAGCGCGGCATGGGGCCGCGATTATAGGACTGCACTCTCGGTCGTCTGGGACACCACCTCCTCTCTCCTCGCGAGCGTCGTCCGGCACTCCTTGAGGGCGGCCGCGGCTCCCGCCGTCGCCTCGGCCGCGGTCTCACTGGCGAACGCCCCGACGGCCTCTGCCCGCGCGCCGTCGTGCTCCACCGCGAGCCAGGCCTCTCCCTCACGCAGAAGCTGCCGGACCTCGGCGAGCAGCCGGGTCGCCGGCGCCTGGGCGCTCTGCAGCGCCTCGATGCGCTCGAGACGCTGAATGACCTTACGTGCCTCGTCCATGTTCCCGAGGCTACGCCTCGGGACCGCGCGGATGTGTGTCGTCGTGTGTCGTCTCTCGCACAGATCGATCAACACACTCGCGCCGGTAGACAAGCAGGAGGAGCGCGATGCCGCCGAGCCCGATTGCCAGCGTCACCCAGCTCCACTGGAAGAGCGGCAGGAGCGCGCCGAGCACCATGCCGACGACGAGCAGGCGGCAGCGGCGCCGCCGCATCAGCTCAGCCCGGCTGCGCGGGATCATCCGGCCGCGAGAACGCGTGCCGACGTGCTCACCTGCCGCCGCGGGCGCAGCCCCAGCAAAGCCTCGTCGAGCGCGGCCACGAGCTGCTCTCGGGAGCCCTCGAGGAGGGTCTCGACGAGCGCGCGCCTGACCGCGTCCTCCGCGCGGGCGCCGGGACCGTCGCCGTCGAGCAGAGCTCGCAGCGAGATCAGCAGGTCCTCGCGTTCGCGCGCGGTCTCTCCGAGGAGCACGGCGGCGCGCATCGCCGCAGCCCAGGGGCCCTCGTCGCAGCCGAGCAGCGTCTCGAGCGCCTCGCGCAGCTCGTCCGAGCGATGGGCGCCTCCGTGGAAGAGGGCGAGCTCCCAGCGATCGAGCGCCTCCAGCAGGTCGTCCGGAGCCTCGGCCAGCCTCGTCTGCAACTCGACGACGAGCGGAGCGCGGAAGACGTCGAGGCGCGTCGCCTGGCCAGGCGGCACCTGGGCGGCCGTCGCCGGCATCGGGCGGACTCCGTAAGGCCGCCAGTCGAGCCGCTCGAAGACGACCGGCCCGGCGGCGATCGCCCCGGGAGTCGCCAGCCGGAGCGCGCTCACCGTCCGCCCGAACTCTCCGGGCGCGTCGGGAACGCGGCAGGCCTGCGACCCGAGCTCCGCCTCGAGCTCGAGTACGAGCGTGCGGTCGAACTCCCGGCCCCAGTCGCGGGGGAGCAGTCGGCCGGCGTCGGGCCAGGAGGCGGTCAGCTCGTTCGTGGCGGCCGCCCGCACGCGAACTCCGCGTCCCAGCTCGGTGGTGCCCCCCGCGGTGAGGCCGACGAGTGGAGCGAGGGCGGCGTAGGAGCGGCGATCGCCGTAGAGCGAGCGTTCCAGCTCGAGATACGCACGGTCGAAGGCGCCGTCGTCCCAGTCGAAGCCTCCGCAGACCTCGGCCGTGCGGACGAGGAGCGGGATCAGGATGGTGCGCCGAAGGGCCTCGTCCTCGCCGACGCGCTCGTCCGCGTGTGCGCTCGCGAAGATCCCGGCCGCCGGCTCGTCCTTGAGAGCGGCCAGCGCCTCCCGTGCGTCCTCGCGAAGGGCGATGCGCCCCGCCCGCTGCTCGATGAAGGAGCCGACGAGCGGACGGTACTCGTAGAGGGTCGGCCGGTTCGGGCCCGCATGCTCCTCGAGGGCGATCGGGATGTCCGCGCCGCCCTCGAGCTCGAGGCCGAGGTCGAAGAACGCTCCGAGGCAGAAACCGCGAAGCGCGATGTGGAGCCCCGGCGAGCGGGGGGCCCTGCCCTGGCCCCCGGTCGGGGGCGGGCGATCGGAAGCCCGGTCGGACACGCGGAACGGTTACGCCCCCGCGGGGCCCGTTCCTTCCTGGCAGCCCGGGCACCAGTACGCGGTTCCGGCGCGTCCCCCTGCGGATACGAGCGGATGCGAGCCCCACAACGAGGACAGGGGCGGCCTGCGCGGCGATAGGCCTGGTGCCGTCCGCGGCCCGAGTGCATGAGGCGCGCCGACTCGCCGAGGATCCGGGGCCCCGCAGCGGGTAGATCGGCCAGGAGTACCATTCGGCACATGGGGAAGCTCGGGCGTCCGCTGGCCGCAGCGGCTTTGGTCGCATACTGGGCGGTGTGGCTCCTCGCTCACGAGCGCGTCTTTGGTGCGCCCGGGCCGATGTACGAGTTCATTCACAACGACGCGTTCTTCTTCTACGGCGTCTTCGGCGCCGTGGTCGTGGGTCTCTACGTCGCCCGCTGGTGGGTGCTGATCCTCGCCGGGACGCCCATCGCCGTGTGGGCGGGGCTCGAGGCCGTGGGCTACGCCTCTCCGTTCGAAGACGGTGAGCCACCACTCGATCAGTTCTTCTGGCAGACGGAGGGCTGGTTGATCGTCGTCTTGCTCTACGTCACTCCCCTGGCGGTCGGTGTTGTCGTCCAGAAGGGCTTGAGCCTAAGGTCGCGCCGGACCGCCCCTCTGGCTTAGAGCTAGACGCCGGGAACGAGCCCCCATGCTTGTTCCAAGTTGCGACCAGGCGCTGGTCGAGGACGGCGTCTCCGACCTCTCGCGACTGACGGGCGGCGCGCATCCGCTCGACGATGGCGTCGAGGTCGGGCGGATCGCCCATGATGCCCGGACCGAGCAGGGCCACCCAGGGCGAGCGGCCGGGGGTGAGCTCGAGCACCGGCCCGTTCCACAGGACTGCCTGGCGCTCGCGGCCTCGGAGCACGAGCCAGGGCGTGCCGAATGGTCGCGTCCCGGCGGCCTGGACACGCCAGCGACCACGCGTGCGCAGGTGGCTGCGAAGGAGGAGCCTGCCCTCGAAGCCGAGAAGGAGGTTCTTGCCGACGGCCTCGACGCGCTCGAGGCGGCGCCCGTCGAGGCGCTCGGCGAGCCGGAGGACCGCGGCGCGAGGGTACGGCGTCTCGACGGCGACGGCCTCCCCCTCGAGCACCCGCAGCCGCTCGGCGGCGCGATGGAGGGCGTCGCCCTCAGGCACGGAGTACGGCCCGGCGAGGGCCGGCGAGGAAGCCGGCTTCGACGAGGAGCGGCATGGCCTCGGTCTCCCCGACCGGCCGGCTGTCGAAGCGCTCGACCGCCAGTCGCTTGAGGCCGCTCCGGCGCGTGTGCTCGACGAGCGCGGCGAGCGCCGAGCGGAGCCACTCCTCCTCGGGCGCTCGAAGCGGAACGAGCGAGCGGCCGCCGCGCTCGACGAAGAGCGCCGCCTCCCCGCCCAGGAGAACCACGTGCGCGCCGGCGACTCTCGCTGCCCGGGCCCCGGAGCGCTTCGGCCACGAGAGCGCCGCGCCGTACGGCTGCGCGGGGTCCGCGGCGGCGAGAACGAGCGCGGCCTCCTCCTCGGGGCGCTCGCGCAGCCGCTCGACCGCGCCCGGGAGCGCGAACTGGGCCCCGCCGAGCCCCTCGACGAAGTAGCCGCGGCGGCAAACGCCGAGCGTCTCCAGCCTGCGGAGCTCGCGATAGACGGGCGCGTAGCCGCCCGGAATCCCCTCTGCACGAACACCGTCGCGCGTCACGATCCCCTGCCGTTCGAGCAGGAGCTCGGCCAGTGCGCGCGGATCCGGCTCTACGGCGAAGATCCCGGCCGCGGACGACCAGCGCCCCTGGGTCGCCGTGATCGCGTTCGCCCGCGAGCGCGAGAAGCGCCGCGGCCGCTTCTCGGGCCGGGGAGCCGGGAAGCGACGGCTGGCGCGGAGCGGCTGCCACGCGTCGTTCGTCACCTCGCCGGCCCAGACGAGATCCCAGAGCGCGGGCAACGCCACCTCGCCTTCGAGCCCTGTCCTGCTCAGGAGGTCGAACCAAAAGAGCGCGCCGTAGGCAAGCGCAGCGCGGATGGCTTCGTGGACCTCGCCCTCCGGAGGGGGAAGCGCCCCCGGGCGACCGAGAGCCGCCGCATCCTCGCGGAAGTAGAGGGCGACGCGCTCGAGGCCTGCGCCGACCCAGACGACCTCGCCCGCCGCGGTGAGCTGGTCGAGCCAGGCGGGCTGGTACCCGGAGACCCGGCGCGGGAGCACATCGCTCTCCCAGAGCGGCACGGGCAGCGAGAGGCCCTGGAGCGGGACGAGCGCCTCGCGGAGCGACGCACGTCGGTCGAGGCCCTGCCACGCGGGCAGGAAGCGGCCGAGGGCGCCCTGGTCGACCGGCTCTACCTCCTTGCGGAGCCGCGCGAGACTGGCCCGCCGCAGCCGGCGGAGGACGTCTGGATCGCACCACTCGCGCTCCGTCCCGCCCGGTCGCAGCTCCCCGCGGACGAGGTCGAGGCCGGCCAGGAGCGCCTCGATTCGACCGGGCTCGAGCCCGAAGCGGCGCGCTGCCTCCCCGGTCGTGAACGGGCCACGCCCTCGCGCGAAGCGGCGGAGGACCCAGCCGAGGGGGTCATCGCCTCCCTCGAGGTACGCGTCGGGTAGGCCGGAGGGCGGCATGGCCCCGACGGCGTCGCGATAGCGACCGGCGTCCTCGGCGGCGATCAGCCGCTTCTCCCCGACGACCCTGACGCGCACCGCGCGTCGCTCGGCCTCGAGCGGCGCGGCGAGGGCTTCGTCGAACTCGCCGGACGCGAGATCGCCCCGGCGGAGGAGGTGGTCGTGGAGCGAGTCGGCGCTCCGCGGCGAGCCGCGCAGCTCGGCCTCTACCTGCTCGAGCGCCTCCGGGTCGATGAGGTCGCGGAGCTCTTCCTGGCCGAGCAACTCCTTCAGAAGGTCGCGGTCGAGGGCGAGGGCCTGCGCTCGTCGCTCGGCGAGCGGGGTGTCGTCCTCGTACATGTACGTGGCGACGTAGTCGAAGAGGAGCGACGAGGCGAAGGGTGACGCGCTTCCGGTCTCCACCTCGACGAGGTCGATCCGGCGCTGGCGGAGCGCGTGCAGTAGTGCGCGCAGCGCCGGCAGGTCGAAGACGTCCTGGAGGCACTCGCGGTACGTCTCGAGCACGACCGGGAAGTCCGGGTAGCGCCGAGCGACCTGGAGAAGGCCCTGGGCCTTCAGGCGCTGCTGCCAGAGCGGGGTGCGCTGCCCGGGCCGGCGGCGGGGGATGAGAAGCGCCCGCGCGGCGTTCTCGCGGAAGCGGGCGCCGAACAGCGCGGTGCCGCCGAGCTCCGCAACGACCAAGTCCTCCAGCTCGTCCGGCCCGACGAGCACCTCGTCGAGCGGCGGCGGGGCGTCGGCGTCCGGCAGATGCAGCGCGACACCGTCGTCCGACCAGATGAAGTTCGCCTCGAGCCCGAGGGACTCTCGCAGGCGGGCGCCGAGAGCGAGCGCCCAGGGCGCGTGCACGCGGGCGCCGAACGGCGTCAGGATGCAGAGACGCCAGTCGCCGATCTCGTCGCGGAAGCGCTCGACGACGACCGTGCGGTCCGAGGGGAGCACGCTCGTCGCCTGCTCCTGCTCGCGCAGGAACGTGAGGAGGTTCTCCGCAGCACGCTCGTCCAGCTCGTGCTCACTCACAAGGCGCCCGCGCGCCTTCTCGTCGTCGAGGGCCACGAGCTCCCGCGCCGCTCGACCGATCGCCTCGCCGAGCTCGTACGGGCGGCCGACGCCCTCGCCCTTCCAGAAGGGCACGGCGCCGGGGACGCCGGGCGCCGGGGAGACGAGGACGCGGTCGCGCGTGATCTCCTCGATGCGCCACGTCGAGGCGCCGAGGAGAAACGTCTGGCCGGCGCGCGCCTCGTAGACCATCTCCTCGTCGAGCTCGCCGACGCGTCCGCCGCCGTCGACGAGGTGAACGCCGAAGAGGCCGCGGTCGGGGATCGTGCCGGCATTCGTGACCGCCAGGCTTCGCGCCCCCTCGCGACCGCGCAGACGCCCGGCGACGCGGTCCCAGATGATCCGGGGTCGCAACTCGGCGAACTCCTCGGATGGATAGCGCCCTGCGAGCATGTCCAGCACGTTCTCCAGCTGTCGGCGCTCGAGGTCACGGAAGGGCCACGCACGCCGAACGAGGTCGTGGAGCTCGTCAACAGCGATCTCCTCCTGCGAGCAGATCGCCACGATCTGCTGGGCGAGCACGTCGAGCGGATTTCGCGGGACTCGCGTCTCCTCGATCAGCCCGTCCTTCATGCGGCGGACGACGACCGCGCTCTCGAGGAGGTCCCCGCGGAACTTCGGGAAGATGCGGCCCTTGGAGGGCTCGTCGAGGCGGTGGCCGGCGCGCCCGACCCGCTGGAGCCCGCGCGCGACCGACTTCGGCGACTCGACCTGAACCACCAAGTCGACTGCGCCCATGTCGATCCCGAGCTCGAGCGAGGACGTGGCGACGAGGCACGGGATCTCGCCCTTCTTGAGGAGCTCCTCCACCTCGACGCGCTGCTCGCGCGCGAGCGAGCCGTGGTGGGCGCGGGCGATCTCCTTCTCGGCGAGCTCGTTGAGGCGGAGGGCGAGACGCTCGGCGAGACGGCGATTGTTCACGAAGACGATCGTCGAGCGGTGCTCCTGCACGAGCTCGAGAAGCGCCGGGTAGATCGAGGGCCAGATCGAGCCGCCCTCGCCGGGCTCGCGCATGTCGTCGAGCGGGACGACGACGCGGAGGTCGAGCTCCTTCCGGCTGCCGGCGTCCACGAGCTCGATCGGGCGGCCACCCGAGACGAAGCGGCCGATCTCCTCGAGCGGGCGCTGCGTCGCAGACAAACCGATCCGTTGGATCGGTTTGTCTACTAGTCGCTGGAGCCGTTCGAGGCTCAGTGCTAGATGCGCCCCCCGCTTGGCTCCAGCGACTGCGTGCACCTCGTCCACGATCACGACCCGGACGCCGCGCAGGATCTCGTGGGCGCGCGAGGTGAGCATGAGGAAGAGCGACTCGGGTGTCGTGATGAGGATGTCCGGCGGTCTCTTGAGCATCGCCGCGCGCTCCTTCGGCGGAGTGTCGCCCGTGCGGACGGCGACGGAGAGCTCCGAGCCGATGCCGGCGAGCGGCCCGCGCAGGTTGCGCTCGACGTCGTAGTTGAGCGCCTTCAGCGGGCTGACGTAGAGCACTTGCGTCCCCTCGCCGGGCTGCGCGCGGTCGAGCGCCCAGAGGAACGCCGCAAGCGTCTTCCCGGACCCGGTCGGCGCCTGGATGAGGACGTGCGTGCCGGATGCGATCGCCGGCCAGCCCGCCTCCTGGGCCGGCGTGGGGGCGTCGAACGTCCGCTCGAACCACTCGCGGACGGCGGGGCTGAAAGGCGCGAGCGCGGTCACGCGCTCAGCGTACCGGTCGCTTCCGGCCAACTCGGTGGCGCCCGGAGGCACCTACAGATACGGGGCCACCCCGGACCACCACCCGCCTTCGAGCATAGTCGGAAAAGACGCGCGCGTGGCGCGCGGTTCGTGCCTAGGGCGCCCCAGCTTGTGTCGAGGTAGACGCGGCCGCAGGCCGCAGGCCCGCAGGCCGGGCGCGAGCCTGCCGACTACAATCGCCCCGTGGCGACCACGCGCCCGACGTACCTCCATTTCACGGGCGACGAGGAGGCCGACCGCTTTCTCGCCGAGGAGCCCCTCGCGCTTCTCGTCGGCTTCGTGCTCGACCAGCAGGTCACCGTGCAGAAGGCCTTCTCCGGCCCGCTCGAGCTCCGCCGCCGCCTCGGCACCTTCGACGCGGCCGAGATTGCGCGCGCCGATCCAGCCGAGCTCGAGGAGGTCTTTCGGGCGAAGCCAGCGATTCACCGCTTTCCCGGCAACATGGCGAAGCGGGTGCAGGAGCTCTGCGTCGCGATCGCGGAGGAGTACGGCGGCCGCGCCGAGCGCGTCTGGCTCAAGGCGGCGACGGGCCAGGACCTCGAGCGGCGCCTCCTCGACCTGCCGGGGATCGGCCCGATGAAGGCGAGCTCCCTCATCGCCATCCTCGGGAAGCGCTTCGGCGTCCGCCCGCCCGGCTGGGAGGATGTCGCGCCCACCTACCCGACGCTCGGCGACGTCGACTCGCCCCAGACGCTCGAGGCCTACCAGGAGAAGAAGCGCGCCTACAAGGCGTCGCTCAGGGCGGGGCGCTCAACGGCCTGACCCTGGCCGACCTTGCGGACGCGCCGGGGAGGCGGCATGATCCCCGCCGTCTTCGTCAGCAACGCCACAAGGAGGTCGCGCTCATGCCGAAGGGGCGAGTCAAGATTAATGCGACTTCTCCGAAGCACCCTGACTGGCCCAGGGATCCGGAGAAGGCGGTGGCCGCGATCGTGGGCGACCACAACGCGACGTACGTGCCCCGGTCGCTCCACTTCAGCCACGACCGGAAGTGGGCCTGGGCCGTGATCGACACGGTGGAGCCAGAGGAAGGCAGCCAGGCGACGAGGTTCTTCGACCTCGCCCAGGAGCTCGACGCTGTCGAGATCACGCTGCTCATCGGCAGCGAACGGTGGTTGGAGCTCGGGGGAGTGGGCGAGCAGAGCTGACCGTGCAGGTCTCCTAGCCCGGAAGCGCGAGCAGCGCCTCGGCCTCGCGTAGGTAGGCACTCGCCCCGATCCGCTGGAAGAGCTCCAGCGCGCGCGCAAGCTGGGGCTCCGCCTGGCCGCGCGACCCGGCGTCGACGAGCCCTTGGGCGGCTCCGAGGCGCGCGAAGGCCTCGTCCGGGAGGGACCCGATCGCGGCGTAAAGGTCCGCCGCACGGCTGAGCTCCCCGGACGCCACCGCGCTTGCCGCTTCGAGCCACCGGCTCGCCGTTGGGGCGCCTGAGGCCGCCTCGCGTAGCGACTGGGAGCGCCCGAGAGCGTGCAGCGTGAAGGCGAGGTCGGCGACCCAGTACGAGGTCGGGCAGCTACCCGGCCACAGGGAGAGGAGCTCCTCCGCGAGCGCCTCCGCCTCATCGGGGCGGCCCGTCGCAACGAGAACGCGCGCGCGGAGCGCGAGCGCCGGGATCAGCACCTCCGGGTACCCGGCACGCCGCCCCAGATCGAGCGCCCGCACAGAGTCGTCGAGAGCGACGGACCCGTCGTCGCGTGCGAGGTGGATCCGGCTGCGCACGAACCTGGCGTCCTGCTCGATGGCGTTCGGTGAGCCGGCCTCCACATGCGCAATCAGCTCGCCGGAGAGCCTGACGGCATCGTCCCACAAGCCCCGCCAGTACCACTCGTAGACACGCTCGCCGTCGAACCAGAGGATGCGGTCGGCGTCCCCGAACCGCCTTGCTGCCCTCCGGCCTTCCTCGTAGAGCTCGAGGGCACGATCGAGCTCGCCGGCTTCGACGAGCGCGTTGCCGAGGTTCGCGTAACCGCGGACGCTCTCGAGCGAGTTGCTGCTCGCGGCCACGGCGATGCTCTCTTCGAGGTCGCCGACCCCCTGCGGGTCGCCGATGCGCGCGCGGGCGAGCCCGATGCTGGCCAGCGCGTGCGCGCGCAGCTCCGCAATCCCCAGCCCGTCCGCCATCTCCAGCGCTTCGAGCCCGACGCGGATGGCCTCCTCGTTTTCGTCGCCGATCATGAGAAACCGCGCGAGGCTGCCGAGGGCGTACGCCTTCGCGCGCGAGGGAGGGGCGTCCTCGAGCAGCGCCGCAGCCTCCTCGAAGTGACGAAACGCCTCCGCCTTCCCCTCCATCCAGAGAAGCTCCCCGAGCAGGACGATCGCCTCCGCGGCGCTCTCGCGCTCATCGGCGGCGAGGAACGCGTCACGCGCCTCGCTTAGAGCGTCACCGCCCGCCGCCTCGGCATGGAACCGGGCCTCTCCAAGGCGGAGAAGGAGCTGCGCCCGCTCGGGGTCGCCGTCCGGCGACAGGTCGAGAGCGGCCCGATAGAAGCGGACGCTGGCGGGGAACGCGTTGAGACTCGCGGCTCGGTCTCCGGCCTCTCGGAGCGCGACCCGGGTGCGCTCGGCCAGCGCGTCCGTCTCCTGACCTGAAGCACGGGCGAACTCCAGCGCGCTCAGGTAGTGGTGGGCGAGCATCTCGGCCCTGTCCTCGGCGCGCTCGACGTTCAGCGACTCGATCCAGGCGGCGGCCAGGCGATGTCTTTCGGCCCGGCGAGCGCGGGGGATCTGACCGTAGGCGACGTCGCGGAAGAGGACATGCCAGAACGTGTACTGGGTCTCGCGGGCGACCGACGAGCGGCGATCGCGGCGGATGAAGCCCTTGCGCTCGAGCTCGAGCAAGAGCTCCTCGACCTTCCACCGCCGGACGCCCCCGAGGGCGGCAAGCGCCCCGGCCCAAAACGCCCTGCCGATGACGGAGGCGTCCTGGAGGAGCGCCTTCTCCACGCGCGGGAGCGCATCGAGGCGTGCGGCGATGATGGCCTGGATCGATTCGGGAAGCGGGAGCTCGCCGGTCGGAGGCCTTCGGCCTTCGGGCGCGACCAGCCCGCGGTCGACGAGCATACGCACGTACTCCGCGGCGTAGAGGGGGTTGCCACCGGCACGGGCGAGAAGGGCGGACTCGGCGGGCTCGGGCAGGATCGTGTTCTCGAGCAGGCTGCCCACCAGCACGGTGGTCTCCGCGTCCGTCAGCGGAGAGAGCCGCAGCGTCAGAGCGTTGTCCCGCGTCTCGCTCCAGCCGGGCCGGCGCTCGAGGAGCTCCGGCCGGGCGGTGCAGAGGACGAGGAGAGGCGCGCCGCCCGCCCACTCGACCAGATGGTCGATGAAATCGAGCAGGCCGTCGTCGCCCCAATGGAGATCCTCGAACACGAGCACGAGCGGACCGGGTGTCGCGAGCGCCTCGAGGAAGCGCCGCCACGCTGCGAACGCCTCGCCGCGACGGTCACCGGTGCGCTCGGCCTCGCCGCTCAGGCCGACGAGCGAGCGAAGGTGACTCTCGACCCAGTCCGCCTCGACGGGATCGGCGATCGCTCGCCCGATCGTGCGGTGCAGCTTGGCCCCTGCGTCCTCGCCTGTGTCCGTCGCGAAGATCTCCGCCCGACCCTTCACCATCTCTCCGAGCGCCCAGAAGGTGACTCCGTTGCCGTAGGGCAGGCACCGTCCCAGCTGCCACGCGGCGCGCTCGGGATCCTCTGCACCGACGACCGAGAACTCGTACACGAGGCGGCTCTTGCCGATTCCGGGCTCGCCCACGAGCGTGACGAGCTGGACCGAGCGCTCATGCGTCGCACGGGCGAGCGCCCGTTTGAGCGAGTCGAGCTCCTCGAGCCGCCCGACGAAGCGCCCCCGTCGGCGCTGGCGCGCTTCCTCGTCAGGCTGCTTCTGCGGCGAGATCGCTTCCCAGACCGGAACGGGCTCCGGCTTTCCCTTCGCCTCGACCGCCTGGGCTTCGCGGTACTCGATCGCGTGGCCGGTGGCGGCGTACGTCGACGCGTCGACAAGGATCCCGTCCACAGGGGCCGCCGCCTGCAGACGGGAGGCCGTGTTCAGGACGTCGCCCGCGGCCATCCCCTCTCCCTCGCTCGGCCGCGCCCCCAGCGCGACGACCGCCTCGCCCGTCGTGACCGCGAGGCGGACGTGGAGGTCGAGACCTGGGTCGCCGGTGTTGAGCTCGGCGATCGCCTCGCGGATCGCGAGCGCGGCGCGGACGCCCCGCTCGGGATCGTCCTCGTGCGCCGCGGGCGCGCCGAACAGGGCGACGACGGCGTCGCCGATGAACTTCTCCACCGTCCCTCCGAAGCGCTCCAGCTCCGAGCGGAGGCGCGCATAGTAGGGCGCGAGGACCCGGCGCACCTCCTCCGGATCGAGGCCCCCGGCGCGCTTCGTGAAGTCGACGAGGTCGGCGAAGAGCACGGTGACGACCTTGCGCTCCTCCGGCTCCTCCGGCTCCGCCAGCGCCGCTCCGCACGACGTGCAGTAGGCGAGCTCGGATGAGGCGAGCGCCCCGCACGAGGGGCACTCGATTCCGAGCACTCCACCGCACCCGCCGCAGAAGCGGGCCTTGTCCGCATTCTCGAAACCACAGGCAGGGCAGTTCACGGCACCTCCTGCGTCGCGACTCAGCCTATCGCGCGGACGGAGCCCAGATGCCCGCTAGTGCCCCTTCAGGTAATGCAACCTCGTTCCTGGCGGGCGAGGAGCAAGCCAGGCTAGGACGCAGGGAGCCTCCATACCCGAAGGTATGGGGGCGACCGAGGACGACGCCTGGCGCCGCTCATCGCGCGTCAGGGACCTGGGGTGTATTCCTGGATGGGCACTAGGCAACGCCGGCGAGCAGAGAGGCGCGGTTCTCCCGCAGCATCTCGCGCGCGATCACGATCCGCTGGATCTCCTGCGTGCCCTCGTAGATCTGCGTGATCTTCGCGTCGCGCATCATGCGCTCGACCGGGTACTCCTTCATGTACCCGTAGCCGCCGAGGATCTGGACGGCCTCGGTCGTGACCTCCATGGCCGTGTCCCCGCAGAAGAGCTTGGTCATCGCGGAGAGCTTCGTCAGCGGCTCGACCCCCTCGTCAATCGCCATCCCGACCTTGTAGAGAAGCCCGCGCGCGGCCTCACATCTCGTCTCCATCTCGGCGAGCTTCGCGGAGATGAGCTGGTGCTCGGCGATCGGCTTCCCCATCGTCTCCCGGGTCTTCGCGTAGGAGAGCGCGTAGTCGGTCGCGCCCTGTGCGATCCCGAGCGCCTGCGCGGCGATGCCGGGCCGCGAGCGGTCGAGAACGCGCATGGCCACCCTGAAGCCGTCTCCCTCCTCGAGGAGGCGGTTCTCCACGGGCACACGGCAGTCGTTCAGGAAGATCTCGCCGGTCGTGGAGCCCTTGATCCCCATCTTCGGCTCGATGCGCCCGACCTCGAAGCCGGGGGAGTCGCTCTCGACGAGGAACGCGGAGATGCCCGCGTGGCCCGCCGTGGGGTCGGTCTTGGCGAAGACGACGTAGAGGCTGGCCACGCCCGCGTTCGTGATGAAGCGCTTCGCGCCGTTGACGACGTACTCGCCGTCCACGCGGCGCGCCTCCGAGCGCATCGCGGCCGCGTCGGAGCCCGAACCCGCCTCGGTGAGCGCGTAGGCGGGGAGCCACTCCCCGCTCGCGAGCCGCGGCAGATAGCGCTGCTTCTGCTCCTCGCTCCCGTCGTTCCTAATCGCGAGCGAGCCGAGCTCCTGCAGCGCCAGGATCAGCCCAGTCGTCGCGCAGACCTTCGAGATCTCCTCGATGGCGACCAGGACCATGAGCGTCCCCGTCCCCGTCCCGCCGAAGCGCTCTTCGAAGGGCAGGCCGAGGATCTCGTGCTCGCGGAAGAGCTCGACCATGTCCCAGGGGAACTCGGCCGACTCGTCGATCTCGGCCGCGCGCGGTGCAATGCGCTCGCGGGCCAGCGCCCGGATGAGGTCGCGGATCTCGCGCTGCTCCTCGGAGAGCGGCTCGTACCCCACGACCAAGATCTTAGTTGGCGTCGCTCCAGTCGAGATCCTGGACGGCGAGCGGGATGCGGACGACGAGCCCGTTGGGCCGCTCGGTTCGGAACAGGTAGACGCTCGCCCGGGTCGCGAGGGCAGTCCACCGATCGTCGGGCGACCAGGCGATCGTGTGCGGCAGCGTGACCCTCGAAGGAAGTGGGACATCGTGCCCGTCCCGCGTGAACACCTCCACGCCCAGTGAATCGGAGCCGAGCAGGGCGTAGTAGCCGCCCCGAGCGCTGGGACGGACGATCCGCGCGCCTCGGACCCGCCACTGCGGAAGGGCGAAGTCTGCCCTGTGCCCCTCGAGGCCTACGACCACACGCTCGTGCGGCGAGTCCACGGTTTCGGCGAGCACGACGTAGCGTCTCTCGCCAAGCCAAACCGCTTGCACGGCGCGGACCCTGGCATCGTCGATCAGGCCCGGACGCCGTCGGATGGCGCGGGTCAGCTCCTCCTGCGAGAGAACGACCTGGGCGGTTCCAAAGCCGAGGCCGGACCACATGATGTCGCCGTCGAAGGCTCCAATCCCGCCCGTCGAGATGTGCGGCTCACAGCTCTCGAATGAGGGCGCCCGCACCGGCTCGAGCTCCGGCAGAGAGAGAGCGTGCAGCCGGCAGTCCTCGTCCGCGTAGGTGAGGACGCCGGCCGCTCCGGCCTCCCGCAGCTGCGAGACGGCGAGCCCCGACTGGCGCGCCAGGGCCGCCGGCGGCGGCGTCGTCGCGCGTGCCGCTCGCGGCTCGGAGCGCCTCCCGTCGCCTCGCACCGCGTCGACGGCCGCCGCCAGCCCGAGCACGACGAGGACGGCGACGACAAGCCATGTCCACCAGCGCCGCACGCCTACCGCCAGAAGAGGTCGCGGGCCACGATCGGGATGTGGACGAACTGCGGGCTGGGCTCGTCCGCGCGGAAGACGTAGATGACGTCCGCGGTCGCCTCTGCGATCCAGCGCTCGTCCGGCGACCACGTGAGCGCGTCGCCGTGGCGGATGGCCGGTCGCGCGGTTTCTCCGTCGCGGTCGACGACCGCCAACCCGCCGGGCGAGGCGATGCGGGCAGCAACGAAGGCGCCCGTCGGGCTCGGCCGAAGCCCGGTCAAGCCGTCGTATCCATAACCCGGCTCCGAGACGAGACGGCTGCCGGAGAAGACGCCGAGCAGCTCGACGGTCTCCCGGCGCCGGCGGGCTTGGACGATCGCAGCCAGGCGCTTCCCGCTGAGCCAGGCGATCTCCTCGACGGTGAAGCGGTAGCCGGTCCAGCCCGCGCGGCGAACCTCGCGCGCAACGTCAGCCCGCGAGAGCACGACCCGCTCCCGAACGATTCTGGGCTCACTTGGGCCGCTCAGCTCGATGATCGCACCAGCACGAATGAGTGAAAGCGCACCGTCGGCGCGCCACGCGGGTGCGCAGCCGCGGTAGCGGGCGAGAGGATGTCCGTCGGCCGTGAGCACATCGACCCGTCCGTTCCGACACTCGGCTGTGTAGAAGAGGCCCGGGTCGGGGTGAGCTCGCCCGAACGAGACGACATCACCGAGCGACACCGTAAACCGGCACGCGTGCTCCGTCGGCGCCGGATGGGGCTCGAGGTCCGGGAGCGTGAGGGAGTGGACGGCGCAGTCCTCGTCCGCGTAGGTGAGGACGCCCCCCTGCACGCCCGCCTCCCGGAGGTCCACGGCGGCCTCGGCGAGCCCGCTCTCCTCCGCTTCCGTCGTCGTCCGCGCCCGCGGCTGGGGCTCCGCCTCCGACCGCTCGGGCTCCTCCCCACCCCCCAGCGCGTCCACGCCCGCGGCGACGCCCAGGGCGGCGACGGCCCCGACCAGGAGCCACGTTGCGATCCGGCGCACGGCGCTGTCTCAACGAGTGGTACCAGGAATCCGTATATGCAGGTGGTTGTCGTGGTTCCAGAGGGCCTGGACGACGCTGGGCGGCCCGGTGAGGCCCGTGTTCGGCCCGACGTAGACGATCTCGGCGCCCGCCCGCACGAAGCGGTCGACGAGGTCCTGGGCAAGACGGTGGTCGATCTGGTCGACGCGCAGGGGCGGCCGCTCGCGGCGATCGGCCCGCGGGTAGTAGACGTCGACGTCGAGCCCGTTCTGGTGCGTGACATGCTTCGGGCCGAAGGGTCCGCCGAACCGCCTGCTCAGGTCGCCGATCCCGAGTCGCGGCGCCTCGGGGTGCGCGGCCGCGTACTCCCGGACGACCCGGAGCACGACCCGCAGGAGGCGGTCGGTCCCCCAGCGCCTCCACCCGCGGTTCGGCACCCGGTGGAGGACCGGATCCCAGCTGAAGAAGCGAACGCCCTCGGCGGGAAGGCGCACGCCCTGCACGAGCCGGCCGGCCGAGGGCGTCCCGAGGGCGATGGAGTCACGCCACACGATCGCCGGCGCGGACGGCTCGGGCGCCGGCGTGACCGGCGTGCCTGCGCCCGGATCCACGAACCCGGTCGCCAGGGCGGCGGCGGCGAACGTGAGGACGAACGTAAGGGCGGCGATTCTCACCGGCGAGAGGTCTACGCCGGCCGATCGCCCCGGAGTCCCGGACCCCGAGACGACCGCGTACCGTATCCTCGCCGTGGGCGCCGCCTGGTTGACCGCCGCAGTCCTCGCCGCGTTCGCCCCGGCGCCTGACGAGGAGTGGCACGCCGTCCTCGGGCTCTCGGAGCGGGGCCGGCCGATCAGCGTCCACCGCTTTGGGGACTTCGCCAGCCCGAGGAAGATCCTCGTCGTCGGCTGCATCCACGGGGACGAATGCCAGGGAGTCAAGATCACCCGGCGCCTCGCGCGGGGCGCGGTCCCGGCGGGACTCGATCTCTGGATCGTCCACCAGCTCAACCCCGACGGGCACCGGCTGGGCGTCCGCCAGAACGGGCGAGGCGTGGACCTGAACCGCAACTTCGGCTCGGAGTGGATCCCGATCGGCCACCGCTGGGACCCGCAGTACTCGGGGCCACGCCCGTGGTCGGAGCGCGAGACGCGGCTCGCGCGGACGCTCGTCCTCCGCGTCCGGCCCGACGTGACGATCTGGTACCACCAGCCGCAGGCTCTCGTGCGCGCCTGGGGCCAGAGCCGGAGGACCGCGCGCCGCTACGCGCGCCTCGCCGGCGAGCACTACCGCTCCATCCGCTGGCCGAACGGGACGGCGCCGAACTGGCAGAACCATACGTTCGCGGGAGCGGCGTCCTTCGTCGTCGAGCTTCCTCCCGGGCGTCTCTCCGCTACGAGCGCAGCCCGGCACGCGCGTGCCGTCCGGCTCCTCCTCGCCGGCCGATAGCTCAGCCGGCGGTCGGCTGTTCCGGTATGCCGGCCGGCTCGGCGAGGAAGCGCGCGAGGCGCTCGGCCTCGTCCTCCGCGAGCGAGACCGCTGCCTCGGCGTGCGGGGTGCGTCCGTCCTCGCTCCAGACGCTGAAGCGCACGTGGCGGCGCACCTCGTCCTCCCCGAAGTAGCGTGAGACGCGGAGCGCCTTGGCAGCGTCGCCCTCGACGAGCGGGTGCGACCGGAAGAACTCCACGATCTTGACCCGCTGCGGGGCGCCGCACCACGGGCAGAAGCGAAACCGCTCCTCGACCTCACCGCGGCAGCTCCCGCACGCGCGCATCGTGGCCCAAGCGTACGACTCCCAGCGGACCTCCGCAAGGCGCGCGGCCGTATCCCGAGCAACATGGACCGGACCGTGGCGCCCGTTCGTATAGTCGGCACGCGATGGTGGGCGCGGGCCGCGACGAGCGCGCCTGGGTGCGTGGCGCCCAGGCCGGGTCGGCCTCCGATTTTGAGGCCCTCTTCCGCGCCCACTGGCCGCGCGCCTACCGCGCCGCCTACCTCGTCGTCCACGACGCGGCTGCGGCGGAGGACGTCGCCCAGGAGGCCTTCCTCGCCGCCGTGCGGGCCCTCGACCGGTTCGACAGCCGGCGCCCCTTCGGGCCCTGGCTCCACCGGATCGTCGTCAACCGCGCGATCGACTGGGCGCGGGCGAGGGCTCTGCGCCGCGAGGTGGGCGCCGGCGATGCGATCGCCGAGGCGCCGGCCGAGGAGCGGGGAGACCCCACCGCCCCGCTCTCGGACGACGTCGTCGCCGCGCTCGCCTCGCTGTCGCCCGATCACCGCGCCGTGATCGTGCTCCGCTACGTCCTCGAGTACACGCCTGGGGAGATCTCGCGCATGCTCGAGCTCCCCCGAGGCACCGTCAACTCCCGGCTGCGGCGGGGGCTGGACGCGCTCCAGGGCGCCGTGCGAACGGAGGAGGAGCAGTGAGCGTCCCTCGCCTTCGGCTCGCTCCCGCGGGGGAAACCCTGTTTCCCCCGCGAGCCCCCTTCTCTGATCCCGTGGGGGAACCTCCCGGTCCCCCCACGCCCCCTCCACTCGCTCAAGGGCCAGAGGTTGGCCCATGAGCGAGCGCGATCTCCGCTCGGCACTCCTCGGCGTGCCCGTGCTGGACGAGCTCGAGGCGCAGCGCCGCACCTGGGCGGTCGTGCGGGCCGCCTACGCCGAACGCGAGCCCGTCTCGCGCCGTGCGTGGCGCCCGCGTCTCGTGATCGCCGTGGCCGTCGCCGCTGCTCTCGTGGCCGCGGCGCTCTCCCCGCCGGGTCGCTCTGTCGGCGGCTGGATTCGCGATCGAGTGGCGGGCAAGGAGCTCGCGGAGCCGGCGCTCGTGCGCCTCCCCGCGGCCGGGCAGCTCCTCGTGGTCTCCGAGCGCGGCCCGTGGATCGTCCGGCCCGACGGCTCGAAGCGGCTCCTCGGAGACTACGAGGACGCAAGCTTCTCGCCGAGGGCCAAGTTCGTCGTCGTCACCGACGGCCACCTTGTGATGGCGGTGGAGCTAGACGGCGACCCCCGCTGGCAGGTGGCGCGGCCGGGGCCCGTGGCGGATCCCCGCTGGGCCCCTAGCCCAGGCTTCCGCGTCGCCTACCGAGAAGGAGACACGCTCCGCGTCGTGGCCGGCAACGGCACCGGCGACCGGCTGCTCGCCCGGGACGTCGCGCCCATCGCCCCGGCCTGGCTGCCGGAGGAGGGCCGGACCGTGCTCGCGTACGCCGACACGACCGGGCGCGTCCACGTCGTCGAGGCGGACGGCGAGAAAGAGCTGTGGTCGGCTCGGACAGGTGCCTCGCCGGAGAAGCTCGCCTGGTCGTCGGACGGAAGGCTCCTCCTCGTCGTCACCAACAGCGACCGCCATCCGCTCTATCGCGCGAACGGGCGCCCTGCGCGCAGTGTCCGCACACCGGCGAGTCAGGACGTCCTCGACGCGGACTTCGAGCCAGGAACTCGAGACGTCGCCTACTCGGCCTTCGACTCGGCGAGCCGACGGAGCCTCGTCGTCCTCGGCGACGAGCGCCTCCAGGCCGTCGAGGGCCATATCGACGACCTCGCCTTCTCGCCGGACGGGCGGTGGCTCCTCGCGGGCTGGCCGGAGGCCGATCAGCTCCTCTTCCTCCGCCTCCCCGGCGTCCGGCGCATCGTCGTCGTCGACGACGTCCGCCGCGAGTTCGACCCTGGGAGCACGGGAGCGAGCGCCTTCCCGCGCCTCGTCGGCTGGTGCTGCCCGCCGACTCCCTAGTAGCCGTAGCCCGAGTCCTCCTCGGTCGTCGTCTCGTCGGTCGTCGTGCCGGCCCCGCCGCCGCCGATCGCGATCGTTCCCTCCATGCCACGGTCGCGGTGGTCGCCGACGGGGCAGTAGAGCTCGTACTCGCCGGCCTCTGAGAGATCGACCGCAAGCTCCACCGACTCGCCCGGCTGGAGCTCCTCCGTCTCCACCTCTCCCGCCGGGCCCTCGACCTCGAGCGCGTGCACGGTCGCGCCGCCGTTCACGACGCGGAACGTGTGCATCCCCGGGTCGAGCGAGAGCGATGCGGGCTCGAGCGCGAAGTCGCTGAGGGCGATCTCGACGACGGTGCCGCCGCCCGCTCCGCTCGCGGTCGGCGTCGCCTCGTCGGCCGTCCCTTCCTCCCCACCGCATGCCGGGAGGAGGGCCGCGGCGAGGGCGACGAGGAGGAGACGGCGCATCGAGAGTCCATACGCCGGGCCTCCTCAGGCGGTTTGGCAGGTGCCGCCGAACCGTTCCTTGGACGCGCTTCGAAGCGATCGGCTCGGTCTGCGGGGACGAGGCTGCCGACCAGTTCCTGAACGGTCCGAGCCCTGGCGCGACCACATCGGCTTCTGCGTCGACTACACCGGCGCGCTCGCGAAGAAGGACGAGGCCGGCCAGCAGGCGGCCGTCGACAACCTGACCGGGTACACGGACGCCTTCTCCGGCTTCCTCGCCGAGGCGACCGGCCTGCCCCAGGACGCTCATGACAGGGACACGCTTGCCGCGGCCATCATTCAGCAGAACTCCGACGTGTTCGACGGATAGCCACACCGAACCGCCCGCGTCCGGGCTGCGAATCAGAGCGACCCGGCTCCGACGCCCCCGGTGAACTCCTGCCGTTCCCCGGGGGCGTCTTTGCATGGACCCTTTCGAAACGAAGACCTGGCCGAGGCGTCCCCGAAATGAGTCCAGACTCTATCCTCGGGACGTGATCCTCGAGAACGGCGTCGTCCGTACGCTCGACCCGTCCCTGCCGCGGGCGGCCGCGCTCGCGATCGCCGGCGAGCGGATCGCTGGCGGCGTGGGGACGCACGAGACCGCGCTCGCGAGCCCCGACCGGGTCGACCTCGGCGGCCGCTGCGTCCTCCCAGGCTTCGCCGACTCGCACGTCCACTTCCCCACCTGGGCGCTCGCGCAGCGACAGGTGCGACTCGAGGGGGCACGTTCCCTCGACGAGGCGCTCCAACGGGTCGCCGCCGCCCTGGGCGACGTCCCGCCCGGGCGCTGGCTGCGCGGTCTCGGGTGGCGGAGCGGCGACTGGTCGCCGTCGGTCGAGCCGACGAAGGAGACGCTCGACGGTGTCACGGGCGAAGTGCCCGTGGCGCTCATGTCGAAGGACTACCACTCCCTCTGGGTCAACTCGGCCGCGCTCGCGCTCGCAGACGGAGAGCTCCAGGTGCCGGGGGGCGTGATCGAGCGCGACGAGCGGGGCGAGCCCACCGGCGTCCTGCGGGAGGAGTGCGCCTGGCACTTCCGCGACAACTACGCGCGACCGACCGAGCACGAGATGGTCGAGGCCTGCCGTGAGGCGATTCCGCTCGCGAACGCGCGCGGTGTCGTCAGCATCCACGACAAGGACGGCTGGCTCGGCGCCCTGCGCGTCTTCCAGCGCCTCAAGCAGGAGGAAGCGCTCACGCTTCGCGTCTGGCAGTCGCTCCCCTACGAGCACCTCGACCGCCTGGAGGAGATCGGCCTGACGTCCGGCCTCGGCGACGACCTCCTGAGGGTCGGCTACATCAAGGCGTTCCTGGACGGGACGCTCGGCTCGCGCACGGCGCTCCTGCTCGACGGCTCCGGCGTGGAGATCATCGGCTACGAGGAGTTCGTCGACGTCGTCCGCCGAAGCGCCCGCGCTGGCTTTCCGGTGGCGGTGCACGCGATCGGCGACCGTGCAAACCGCCGGGCGCTCGATGCCTTCGAGGAGACGCGCGACGAGTGGCGCCCGCGCGCTCTCCGCCAGCGGATCGAGCACGCCCAGCTCCTTGCCCCGGAGGACGTCGGCCGCTTCGCCGAGCTCGGCGTCGCCGCGTCCGTTCAGTTCAGCCACGCGCCTTCCGACCGCGACCTCGCCGACCGCTTCTGGACCGGGAAGACGGAGGGCGCCTACGCCTTTCGCTCGCTCCTCGACGCGGGCGCCCTCGTCGCCAACGGCTCGGACGCGCCGGTCGAAGAGCTCGACCCGCTGCTGGGACTCCGCGCCGGGGTGGCGCGGACGCTCGACCACCGAGATGCCTGGCACGGCGAGCAGGCCGTGACCGTCGAGCAGGCACTCCACGCGACCTGCGTCGCGCCGGCCTGGCTCACGGGCGACGAGCGCCGCCGGGGGACGCTCCTGCCCGGCTACTTCGCCGACCTCGTCGTCCTCGACCGCGACCCGCTCGAATGCCCGCCGGAGGAGCTCGGAGAGATCGAGGTCGTCGCCACGATGCTCGGCGGCCGCTGGGTGCACAACCCGCCGCCCTGGTAGCCCTCTCGGCACCCCCGAGGGCCGGGGTTAGAATGAGCCCATGCGCACGATGAGACCCGTCCATGACGAGGAGTGCGCGGTCGCCTGTACGGCAGAGATCATCGGCTCCAAGTGGACGGCGATCATCGTTCACGACCTCTCCGAAGGCCCTCGCCGATTCTCGGAGCTCGAGCGCTCCTGCCCGGGCATCAGCCCGCGAACGCTCTCCGAACGGCTGCGCGTGCTCGAGCACGACGGCATCCTCGAGAAGCACTCGGCCGCGCGGCGGGCCGAGTACGAGCTGACCGAGAAGGGCACGGCGCTCCTGCCAGTCATCGAGGAGATGCGCCGCTTCGGCCACGGTTGGCTCGTCTCGGACGACGCGCACACGCACGGCCAGAAGACGACGGTCGCGCCCGCGGCGTAGCCGCCGTCGTGCCGGAGGGCGGGATCGGCGAAGTTGTGATCGGCCCTCGGCGTCCCGTCCGGCATCGCCGCCGGGCGGCTGCAGCGGGCTAGCGCCGAACCAGGTTCCGCAGCACGAAGAGCAGATTTGCGGGACGCTCGGCCAGCCGGCGCGTGAAGAACGGGAACCACTCGGGCCCGAACGGCGTCGCCACCAGCACCTTGTAGCCGCGGCGAACGAGGTCGAGCTGGAGCTGGGGACGGACGCCGTAGAGCATCTGAAGCTCGAAACGGTCGCGCCCGATCCTCTCCCGCTCGGCGAAGTGGAGCGCGTGCTCGATCATCCGCTCGTCGTGCGTGGCGATCGCCGTGTACCCGTCGCCGCGGAGCGAGCGCTCGGCGAGCCGCAGGTAGGCGGCGTCGACGTCGGCCTTCCTCGGGTACGCGACCGCCTCCGCCTCGAGGTAGGCACCCTTCACGAGGCGGAGGTTCGGCGCGAGGGGCAGCAGGTCGTCGAGGTCCCGGGGAGTCCGGTAGAGGTACGACTGGAGGACGGTGCCGACGTTCACGAGCCCGTCCTCGCGCAGGCGACGGAAGATGCGGAACGTCGGGTCGACGAGGGCCGAGTACTCCATGTCGATGCGGACGAAGCTCCCGAGCTCGGCGGCCAGCTCGACGACGCGGCGCACGTTCGCGTAGGCGAGCTCCTCGTCGATTTCGAGCCCGAGGTGCGTGAGCTTGAGCGCCACGTTCGCCCGCAGCTCCTCAGCCTGGAGGCGCTCGAGGATCGCGAGATACTCCTCGACCACGGCACTCGCCTCCGCCTCGTCGAGCACGTCCTCGCCGAGAAGCGTCGTGTTCGTGTGGAGCCCGGCCTCGTTCAGCCGCCGCAGCACGACGACGCACTCGCCGAGAGTCTCGCCGGCGACGAAGCGGGAGGCCCCGAGGCGCATGCCGTGCGCGGCGACGAAGCGACGGACGAGCCGGTTCCCGGACGACGCGAGGATGAACTTGCGGAGGATGCCGTTGACGATCCCGCTGAGCCCCACGTCAGCGCGGGAGGTCTCGGAAGGCGACGAGCGTCTCGCGGGCGGCGGCCACGCCGAGCGGCACGTAGCGTGCGAGTAGCCGCTCGTTCGGCGAGTGGGCGTTTGCTCCCGGGAGCGCGAAGCCGGTGAGGATCGTGGGTATGCCCTTGTCCGCGAGGGCCGGGACAATCGGAAGCGTGCCGCCCGTGCGCAGGAGCAGCGGCCGGCGGCCGAGCACGCGCTCGAACGAGTCCTGCGCGAGGCGAACCGCCGCCGCATTTGGAGGAACGAGCCCGGCGGGGCTGGACGACCGGCGCTCGATCTCGAGCTCGGCGCCCTTCGGCGCGGCCTCGCGGAGGAGCCGCTCGAAGGCGGCCGCGATCTCTTCGACGTCCTGACCGGGCGCGAGCCGGATCGAGACGTTGGCCTCGGCGAAGGCCGGGAGCACGGTCTTCACGAGGAGCGGCTCGCCGCCCTGGATGCCGTTCACGTCCACGGCGGCGCCGGCGAATGTTCGCGCGTAGAGCTCGTTCGCGGCGCCGGCGTCCATCGGCCTCGCTCCGGCGGCGGACAGCACGGACGCGCCCGGGTCGAGCTCCTCCCAGGAGGCGACCTCCTCCGCGCTCGGGGGGGTCACGCCCGCGCGAAGCTCGTCCGGGACGGCGACTACCGCCTGGAGCGTCTGCATCAGCGCGTGGACGGCGTTCAGCGCGGCGCCCCCGAACATCCCGGAGTGGAGATCCCGCTCTCCGCTCCGCAGGCGGACGTGGAAGTAGACGAGCCCGCGGACGCCGAGGTCGAACGAGGGCATGTCTTCGCGCGGCATGTCACTGTCGAAGATGACGCAGGCATCGGCGCCGAGCTCGTCCGCGGCCAGGAAGTCGACGATCGAGTGGCCGCCGATCTCCTCCTCGCCGTCGAACGCGACTCGGACGTTGACCGGGAGCGCGCCCTCCTCAGCGAGCAGCCGAGCGGCCTTCAGGAGCAGGTAGGCGTTGCCCTTGTCGTCCACGGCCCCGCGCGCGTAGAGGTAGCCGTCGCGGATCTCGGGCTCGAAGGGCGGCGACTCCCAGAGCTCGAGAGGCGCCGGCGGCTGCACGTCGAAGTGGCCGTAGATGAGGACTGTGGGGGCGCTCTCGGCGTCGCCCGACGCGCGGATCTCCCCGAGAGCGAGCGGGTGCGGCGTCTGGGTCGTGACGAGCTCGGCGTGACCCCCGGCGGCGCGAAGGAAGTCGCAGACCCACTCCCCCGCTCGGCGGACATCCTCGGCGTGCGCCGGGTCGGCGCTCACGCTGGGGATGCGGAGCCAGTCGAAGAGCTCCTCGAGCCAGGCGGGGTCGAGCTGCTCGCTCATTCCGACCCGGGAGTCTATGGGGCCGGCCGCTTGCCTCCCTCCGGTTCCAGCCTATCGCCGGAAAGCGCGCGGATGGGTCACGTTTCGTGCCGGGAACGTCCACGGACGACGCCAAGTCGCAGCCCGCCCACTGCCTGAAGCACTAAG
>JAIBJN010000046.1 GCA_020029595.1 Actinomycetota bacterium
ACTCCCGGCGCATCGGTGATGAGCGCCTCACTCGCAGCAAGAACAGCTGTCTCCAATTCTTCGTCGGAGCACGGCCCGTCGGCGGTCAGCGAGAGGGTGACCTGGAACTGGGGCACCGAAACTTCAGCCTCGCCATCCCCGCGTCTGAAGGGAAGGTTGAGGACACGACGACTCATGGCGGTGATATCGGCGGTGCCCATCTAGAAATCAAGCCCCGATTTCCGGAACGCGCTCTTCGTGTTGGGGATCGTCCGGTGGTCGCTCGGAGTATTCGCTACGACGACCATCCTACCTCCGTCGAGCGGGTAGCAACAGGCATGGCCGCCGCCGGGGCGACACCACCAGCCCGCCTCCCATGCCTTCTCGATCATGCCGTCCAGCGCTTTGTCCTTGACCTTCGGTCGCTTCGCTTTCGGGTTGGCGATCCTCGTCGGGTGCATGGCGCTTCTCGCTCCTCGCTCCATCCGAACGCCGTGCAACCATGGCTCCACTCACGCGCTACGCCGCCCGGTGCGGTTTTTGGCCCAGGCCCGTCGGCGGCAACCGGCGGGCCTTGTGCGTTTCGGTCCATTGTCGATGTCGAGTCGGATGGGGACCGCCGGCGGTTCCACGCGACCGCGCGTCTCTCCCTCAAAGGGATAGTTGCCACAGTGTGTTACTTGATAGGCGAACAGATGTTCGTGTATAGTGCTGCGTCGTGCAGCTGGCCTTCGACGCGGCCGACCGCCTGGTCGAGCTGATCGAGGAGCGGAGGGGGCCCGTCCCCGTGGAGGAGGCCGCCCGCGCGCTCTTCGCGCTCGCGTGGGCGCCGTCCGGGCTTGCCCGCAGCCTCCTCGAGGACGTCGTCGCCGGCGACGCGCGGCTCGCATGGCGCGGAGACTGCGTCGGGCTCGTGGCGCCGCCGGAGCGGGACCTCCCGCTCGAGGCGGCGCGCTTCGTTGTCGTCGACCTCGAGACGACCGGCCTTCGGCCGGCCCGCGCCGCCATCTGCGAGATCGGCGCCGTTCGCGTCGAGGCGCTGCTCCCGGCGGGCACGTTCCAGACGCTCGTGGATCCCGGCGTGCCTCTCCCGCCGCTCGTCGCCGGCCTGACCGGCATCGCCGACCGTGACCTGCGCGGCGCTCCCTGCGCCGGTACCGCGGTGTGTCGCCTGCTCGCCTTCGCCGGTGAGCGCGCCGTCATCGTCGCGCACAATGCCCGCTTCGACCTCGCGTTCCTCGACCGCGAGGTCGAGCTGCTCACCGGCCGCCGGCTCGCGTCGCCGGTCGTGGACACGGTCGGGCTCGCGCGACGCCTGCTCGGCGGGCGCGTCTCGCGCGTCGGCCTCGCGTCGCTCGCGCACTTCTTCGGGACGTCGGCCCGTCCGTGCCACCGGGCGCTCCCGGACGCGCAGGCGACCGCTGAGATCCTCGTCGCGCTCGTCGGCCTCGCGCAGGAGCGCGGGGCGCGGACGGTCGCCGACCTCGTCGAGCTCGCTGCCCCTCGGCGCCGGCGGGTGTACGAGAAGCGCGCACTGGTCTTCGGCGCGCCCTCGCGCCCCGGCGTCTACCTCTTCCGCGACGCGAACGGCCAGGCGCTCTACGTCGGCCGCGCCCGTGACCTCCGCGCGCGGCTCCGCTCGTACTTCCGCACCGAGCGGCAGCGCCCCGCCGTCGAGGCCGCGCTCGCGGCGGTCGAGGACGTCGAGTGGCGCGTGCTCGGCTCGGAGCTGGAGGCCGCCCTCGAGGAGCTGCGGCTCATCCGCGACCTCCGTCCACCCGCCAACGCACGCGGCAAGCGTGGCGGCCGCGCCTTCTACCTGCGACCTCGCGGAGGGCGATTCGTCGTCTCCACCCAGCCCGGCCCGCTCGGGCCGATCGGGAGTCGCCGCCGCGCGGAACGGGCTGCGCGGGCGCTCGACGGCGCGACCGAGCAGGAGCTCGCCCATCTCCTCGCCGGCGGTCCGCTCCCACGGCTCCGTGCCCGGCTCAGCGACCTCTCCGAGTGCCTGCGCTACGAGGACGCCGCGCGCCTCCGCGACCGCATCCAAGCGCTGGAGGACGTCGTCCGCGAGCTCGCGGCGCTCGAGCGTCTCCGCGCCGCCGAGGTGTGTTTTCTCGCTCCCGCGTCCGAGGCGGGCTTCCGCCGTGCGCTCTTCCTCGCGCGCGGGCGCGTGGCCGCCGTGCGGACGCTCCCTCCGGGCGCGGGAGCGGCGCTCGAAGTGCGAGTGGGGATCGCCGCCGCGCGCGCGGCCGAGCCGTCGCGCGAGCCCGAGGATGCCGAGGTCCTCCTCCTGCTCGGCTCGTTCCTGCGGCGGCCTCCGCCGGAGCTCGTCGTCCTGCCGATCGGCGAGCGGGAGATCCTCGCTGCACTACGTGATCCGCGCCGCGCAGTAGCCTAATCTCCCAACTCATGGCTCAGGAGGTCGAAGGCGCGGCACGCTCCGCCACTGCCACCACGATCACGTTCGGCGACCGCGTCGCCGCGGCCGTCGACGCCAAGCGGAGCCAGCTGCTCGTCGGCCTCGATCCTCGTCCGGAGCTCCTTCCCGTCGAGCTCCGAGGCGACATCTACCGGAGCCGCGCCTCCGCCGCGGACGCCGTCGGGCGGTTCTGCCGCGGACTGATCGACGCCGTCGCGCCGTACGTCGTGGGGGTGAAGGCTCAGCTCGCGTACTTCGAGACCCTCGGGGCGGACGGGTTGCGCGCGTTCGAGGAGATCTGCGAGTACGCGCGTGCCGCGAACCTCCTCGTCGTCGCGGACGGCAAGCGCGGCGACATCGGCTCGACCGCGCGCGCCTATGCCGACTCCTACCTCGAGCAACGCGAGGACCGGCCTCCGCCCGTGGACGCGCTCACGGTGAGCCCGTACCTCGGCAGCGACTCGATCGAGCCCTTCCTCGCCGCGTGCCGGCGGGCCGGGAACGGAATCTTCTGCCTCGTCAAGACGTCGAACGCCGGCAGCGCCGACCTTCAGGATGCCGCCCTCTCGGACGGACGGCCGCTCTGGCACCATGTCGCCGCGCTCGTCGACGAGTGGGGGCAGGACCTCGTCGGGGAGCGCGGTCTCTCGAGCGTCGGCGCCGTCGTCGGCGCAACCTACCCGCGTGCGGTCGCCGAGGCGAGGAAGCTGATGCCTCGGGCGATCCTGCTCCTACCCGGGGTCGGGGCGCAGGGCGGCACGCCCGCCGACGTCGCGCGGGCCTTCACCAGCGGGCCCGCCAGCGCTCTCGTGCCCGTGTCGCGCTCCGTGATCTACGCGTTCCGGGTCGACGGGGCCGACTGGCGCAAGGCGGCCGCCGCCGAGTCGGCGCGCCTGCGCGGAGAGGTCTGGGCGGTGTCCGGCTGGTGAATCCGGATCGCATTCGGATCTGGATCGCACGCCTTGCGGCCCCGCTCGCGTTCTTCTTCGCGGCGACCGTGCTCGTGATCCTCGTTCAGCGCGCGCTCGAGTCGGACGCGGGCGAGGCCGTCGCCACAGGGCCGTCGACGGACGCGGTGAACACCGGTCGCACGACCTCGGCGACCAATCCCGACGGGACGACGACTCGCCCCGGCCCGTGCCGGCGGAAGGTCTACCGAGTGCGCCCCGGGGACACGCTCGAGTCGATCGCGGAGCGGTGCGATACGTCCGTCGCCGACCTGCTCGAGCTCAACCCGGACATCGACCCTCTGACCCTCAACCCCGGCGACCGGATCCGGATCCGCTAGCGCCCCTACGGTGCTAGGACGTCACGCGGCGGCGGAGCGTGCGCGCGGCGTGGACGCCAGCGAGCGCGATCGTCAGCAGCGGGTTGCCGAGCGTCCGCAGCTCCAGGGCGCCGGCTTGCCGCTCGCGCGGACGGCGGGGGATGGTGAGGCTTCGCGGCGCGCTCCCGAGGGGCAGGATTCGCTCGTTCCCGTTGCGCTCGTCCCCGGCCCAGACAAAGACACGCGTGGGGCGGAGCTCGAAGCCACCCAGGCCGCCGACCCGTACCTCGAAGGATCGCTCGAAGCCGCTCACGCGCGCCGGCTTCTGCTCTCGTTGCTCCTCGGTCATTGCTTCGAGGATAGCCTGAGGGCCGTGCGTCCGCGCGTCCTCGCCCTCGTCGCAGCCCTCGCCCTCGCCCTCCTCGGGGGAGCACACGCGGCCGCGTCCACGTCGCCGCCGGTGCGGGCGAAGGCCGTTCTCGTTGCGGACGGCCGGACCGGAGACGTCCTCTACGCGAGAGACGCTGACCGCCGGCTGGCGATGGCGAGCATCACGAAGCTGATGACCGCGCTCGTCACGCTCGAGAACGCGCGTCCACGGGACCTCGTCAAGGTAGCGCCGCAGGCGGTCGCCCCGGACGGCTCCTCCATCTTCCTGAGCGCGGGTGAGGAGCTGCGCGTCCGCGATCTGCTCGCCGCCGCGCTGATCCAGAGCGCCAACGACGCCGCGTACGCACTCGCCGCCCATGTCGGCGACGGGAGCGTCAAGCGTTTCGTGCGGCTCATGAACGCGGAGGCCGTTGAGCTCGGGCTCGACGGCACTCACTACGTCCGCCCGGACGGCCTCGACCGCCCCGGCCACTACTCGACCGCGGAGGACACCCTCCGGCTGGCCCGGCTCGCGATGCGCGAGCCGCTCGTCCGGAAGCTCGTTCGCAAGCGGACGGCGGTGATCCCGCCGAACCGAAAGCTGAAGAGCTGGAACGATCTCCTGTGGACCTTCCAGGGGCTCGTCGGCGTGAAGACCGGTCACACCGACCGCGCCGGCTGGAGCGAGGTCGCGGCCGCGCGCCGCGGCCCCACGACGATCTACGCCGTCGTGCTCGGAAGCCCGGCGCGGGCGAAGCGGAACGCCGACCTGACCGCGCTGCTCGAGTGGGGCTTCGACCAGTACGCGCACTTCCCGCTCGTCACCGAGGGCGAGCGCTATGCGACGGCGGCCATCCCCTTCGACGACGAGCGGCTCGAGCTCGTCGCGGCCGCGGGCGCGTCGAAGCTCGTCCGGCTCGGCGACGGGACGCGCTTCGTCGAGCGCGTCGTCGTGCCGGCGATGGTCGAGCTGCCCGTTCGGAAGGGTGAGAAGCTCGGCGAGGTCGTCGTCATGGACGGCGACCGCGAGGTGGCCCGAAGCGACCTGGTGGCCGCGCGGGACGTGCCCGAGCCGACCTTCCGCGAGCGCCTCGACTGGTACGCGGATCGTGCCCTCGACGAGGCCGGCGACATCGTCTCCGCGGTCGTCCCGGGGATCTGAGGCGCCGATGACCCGTATGAGACGGCTAGGATCGACCCGGGTACCGTCTCGGTACTCACTCGGATGATCGTCACCGTCACGCTCAACGCAGCGATCGACCGGACGCTCGTCGTTCCGAACTTCCAGCCGGGTCAGCGACACCGTGCGAGCGTCGGCTTCCCCAGCGCCGGGGGGAAGGGAATCAACGTCGCCCGCGCGCTCAAGCGCCTCGGCGCGCCGGTCGTCTGCACCGGTCTCGCAGGGGGCCGCACCGGCACGCTCCTGGTCGAGGAGCTGACGAACGAAGGGATCCTCAACGACTTCGTCCGCATCCGGGCCGAGTCGAGGACATCGATCGCCGTGCTCGACCCCACCTCGAACGCCTACACGGAGATCAACGAGTGGGGGCCCGAGGTGAGCGCGGAGGAGCTCGCGATCCTCCGCGAGAAGCTCGCCTACCTCGCCCAGCGTGCGGAGTTCGTCGTGCTGTCAGGCTCGCTTCCGCGCGCGGTCGACCCGAGCTTCTACGGCGAGCTCGTTCGCGAGCTCAACCGCGGCCAGCTCCTGACGGTCGTCGACTCGGAGGGCGAGCCGCTTCGGCTCGCGGTCGAGGCCGAGCCCTATCTCGTCTCCCCGAACCAGCGCGAGGCGGAGGCGCTCGTGGGCCACGAGTTCGTCGACCAGGAAGACCTGGCGGCGGGCCTCGACGAGATCGCGGATCTCGGTGCTCGGAACGTCCTCATCACCCTCGAGACCGGCTGCTACGCGCTCCTTCGCGAGGATCGCGCGGAGGTGCGCGTCAGGGCGGAGGCGCCGCGGGTCGAGCCCATCTCGGGCGTCGGTGCAGGGGACACGCTCCTCGCCGGTTTCCTGGCCGCCCGCGTGAGCGGGAAGCCGTTCGAGGACGCCGTGCGCTCGGCCGTCGCGGTGGGCGCGGCGTCCGTGCTGGAGGCAGGCGCCGGTCGCTTCGACCCGCGTGAGGCGAGCCGTCTGACGCCGCTCGTCCAGCTCGAGCACATCGAGCACGTCGCGCAGGAAGGCTAGCGGGCGGCGCTGGTACGATCGCTCCAAGGTGAGCGTGGAGCTGCGTCAGGAGGAGATCGAGCGCCTCCTCGCCCTCGAGCGCAAGTTCGCCAAGGAGGGGCTCACCTTCGACGACGTGCTCCTCGTTCCCTCCGAGTCGGGCGTGCTCCCGGGGGAGGTCTCGACGCGGACGCGCCTGACGCGCTCGATCTGGCTCGAGATCCCAATCGTCTCGGCGGCGATGGACACGGTCACCGAGGCGCGCACGGCGATCGCGCTCGCACGGGAGGGGGGCATCGGCGTCGTCCACCGCAACCTCTCGGTCGAGGCGCAGGCGGCCGAGGTCGACAAGGTCAAGCGCTCGGAAGCCGGGATGATCGTCGAGCCCGTCACGCTCCCGCCCCGCGCGCCGGTTGCGGAGGCGCTCTCGATCATGGAGACCTACCGGATCTCAGGCGTTCCGATCACGGATGAGGACGGGTGCCTGGTCGGCATCCTCACGAACCGTGACCTGCGTTTCGAGGACGACACCGCGCGCCCCGTCTCCGACCTCATGACCTCGAAGGACCTCATCACCGTCCCGGTCGGCACGACGCTCGAGGAGGCGCGGGCCGTCCTCCACCGCCACAAGATCGAGAAGCTCCCGGTCGTCGATCCCGACGGGCGGCTCAAGGGCCTCATCACGGTCAAGGACATCTCGAAGAGGATCCAGTACCCGCTGGCGACGAAGGACGACCAGGGGCGCCTGCGCGTCGCGGCCGCGGTCGGCACGGGGCCGGAGGGCCTCGAGCGGGCCGCCGCCCTCGTCGACGAGGACGTCGACGTGCTCGTCGTGGACACGTCCCACGGTCACTCGCAAGGGGTGCTCGAGGCGGTGCGGGAGCTCCGCAGCCGCTGCGATGTCCCGGTGATCGCCGGCAACGTCGCCACGCCCGAGGCGACCGAGGCGCTCGCCGACGCCGGCGCCGACGCCGTCAAGGTCGGCATGGGCCCGGGGGCGATTTGCACGACCCGGGTCGTCGCGGGAATCGGCGTTCCTCAGATCACTGCCGTCTACGACTGCGCGCAGGCAGCGGCCCGTTCCGAGGTTCCGATCATCGCGGACGGCGGCATCAACTTCTCCGGCGACATCGCCAAGGCGATCGCCGCCGGCGCGGACACGGTCATGCTCGGCGGGCTCCTGGCGGGCACCGACGAGAGCCCGGGCGAGGTCGTCTTCCACCAGGGCGAGCAGTTCAAGGAGTACCGCGGGATGGGCTCCCTCGGCGCCATGCGGACGCGCCACTCGAGCGACCGCTACTTCCAGCAGGACGTCGAGGAGGTCGGCAAGCTCGTCCCCGAGGGGATCGAGGGGCGCGTCGCGTACAAGGGCCCGCTCCGGAACGTCGTCCACCAGCTCGTCGGAGGGCTCCGCCAGGCGATGGGCTACTGCGGCGCTGCCACGATCGAGGAGCTGAAGGAGGCGCGCTTCGTCCGTGTGACGGGGGCAGGGCAGCGGGAGAGCCACCCGCACGACGTCTCCATCGTGAAGGAAGCTCCCAACTACCGTCCCGGGTACTGATGGGGGAGGTCGTCCCGCTCCCGACCCAGGAGCCGGCACCCGAAGAGCGCCCCGTCCTCGTCGTCGACTTCGGCGGCCAGTACTCGCAGCTGATCGCGCGGCGTGTGCGCGAGTGCCGCGTCTACTCGGAGCTCGTGCACCACACCGCCTCGCCCGCGTCGGTTGCGGCTCGGCGGCCGCTCGCGCTCGTGCTCTCCGGCGGGCCGGCGTCCGTCTACGCGGAGGGCGCGCCGCACATGGATCCGAAGCTCTTCGAGCTCGGGGTGCCGGTGCTCGGCATCTGCTACGGGATGCAGCTCATGGCGCAGGAGCTCGGCGGCCGCGTCGAGCGCACGGGCGCCTCCGAGTTCGGCCGCGCCGACGTCCGCGCCGAGGAGGGCACCGCACTCTTCGCGGGCCTCCCGGCCGAGCAGATCACGTGGATGAGCCACCGCGACTCCGTCACGGCGGCGCCGCCAGGGGCGCGCGTGTCGGCTGGCTCTCCCTCGGCGCCGATCGCCGCCTTCGAAGATCCCGACCGCGGGCTCTACGGCGTCCAGTTCCACCCGGAGGTCGTGAACACCGAGCACGGCATCGAGATCCTGAAGAACTTCCTCTACCGGGTCGCGCACGCGCCGCCGGCCTGGACGGCGGCCGCCGTCATCGAGGAGGAGACCGCACGCATCCGCCCGCAGGTGGGGCGCGAGCGAGTCCTCTGCGCGCTCTCGGGCGGGGTGGACTCGGCGGTCGCCGCGCTCCTGGTGCACAAAGCTGTCGGCGAGCAGCTCACCTGCGTCTTCGTCGACCACGGCCTCCTCCGCAAGGACGAGGCCGCCCAGGTCGTGGAGACCTTCGGTCGCCACTTCCACGTCCCGCTCCTGCACGTGGACGCCCGCGAGCGCTTCCTCTCGCGGCTCGCCGGCGTCAGCGACCCCGAGGAGAAGCGGAAGGCCATCGGCGAGGAGTTCATCCGCGTCTTCGAGGAGGAGGCTCGCACGCTCGGGGACGTGCGCTTCCTCGTCCAGGGGACGCTCTACTCGGACGTGATCGAGTCGGGCGGCTCAGCCGACGGGGTCGCGGCGACGATCAAGTCGCACCACAACGTCGGTGGGCTCCCAGAGGTGATGGATCTCGAGCTCGTCGAGCCGCTACGGATGCTCTTCAAGGACGAGGTGCGACGGGTCGGCGAGGAGCTCGGCCTCCCGGAGGAGATGGTCTGGCGCCACCCGTTCCCCGGCCCGGGTCTCGCCATCCGCATTGTCGGTGAGGTAACCGAGGAGCGGCTGGAGACCCTGCGCGAGGCGGACGCGATCCTGCTCGAGGAGATTCGTCGAGCCGGCCTCTACCGCGAGCTCTGGCAGTGCTTCGCGGTGCTGCCGGCGATCCGCTCAGTCGGCGTTCAGGGCGACGAGCGGACGTACGCCTACCCGATCGTCGTCCGCGCCGTCACGTCCGAGGACGCGATGACCGCCGACTGGGCGCGCCTGCCTTACGACGTCCTCGAGACGATCTCGAGCCGGATCATCAACGAGATTCCCGCGGTGAACCGAGTCGCCCTCGACCTCTCGTCCAAGCCGCCGGCGACGATCGAGTGGGAGTAGAGCCCGAGCCGGTGTCGTGCCGCCTGCCGGCCGACGAGGCCGAGGCCGAGGCGACCTGCCCGCGCTGCGGCGAGGAGATGATCTGGACGAAGGCGAGTTGGCACTGTCTTGGCTGCCGCTACAAGGAAGGCTGCTGCGGCTAACGCACGGCGACCTCGGGTGCTCGTGCGGCGCGGCGGCGCCGGAGCACGGCTACAGAGACTGAGAGTGCCGCCAGCGCAGCGAGGGCGCCGCCGAGAACCGGCCAGAGCGGGAAGCTCCCGTCGGGCTCCGTCGTCGCCGCCGCGACCGGCTCCGCCGGCTGGGAAGGCGCGGGGGTTCCCTTCGGAGGCGCCGGGGTTCCACCGCCTGCGGGGCTGCCGACGCTCACGGTCGCGAACGTGTGGGTCTGCGCGCAGGGCGCCGGCTCGCCGTTCCAGCTCGTGAAGTCGTCGAAGACCTCGTAGCGCCAGCTTCCCCTCGTCGGGAAGACGACCTCGGCGACGAAGACCGTCGGATCCTTCGTGCCGCGGGCGACGAACGTTCGCCGCACGCCGGTCTCGTCGTTCACGATCGTGAGCTTCGGCCGGGCGGTCTTGGCGTTGGGGAGCGGCGTGACCCCATGCTGGAGCACGGTCATCTCCGCCGTCCAGGTCGCGCCGGGTCCGATCCCGTCGGGAGGCGGAGCGAGGCCGACCGTCGCGAAGCAGCCCGCGCTCGCGGCGCCTGCCTGGACGAGCGCGCCGGCGACGATCGCCGTGATCAGGATTCGCTTCATGCGATCCCTCCTCTCAGGGCTTCTACGCCCGAGAGGCTCGAGAGGTTCCGAGGCGTCAGCGGATCGAGAAGCCGGCGAGGCCCTCGTCGTCCTCCTCGAAGACCTCGACCCGCTCGACGGCTGCGCCGCGCGGTCCCGCGTGCGCGAACGCCACGAGACGATCGACGGCCTCGGCGGGGCCCTCGAAGACGGCTTCGACCGTCCCTTCCCAGGTGTTCCGGACCCAGCCTGCGACGCCGTGCTCGAGCGCGAGCCGGCGTGTCGTGTCCCGGAAGAACACGCCCTGGACGTAGCCGTGAACGACGACGCGACGTCTCATCAGTAGCGCGTGAACCAGGGTAGGACGAGCAGCGCCAGGAGTGCGGAGAAGCCGGCCGCGAGGAGGAACGGCAAGCGCCCGTCCAGCTCGAACAGAGGCACGTAGATGAGCGGTGCGATCGCCACGCCCGCGAACTTGAACGCGCTGTAGGCGGAGACCGCCCCGGCGCGGTTCTCCGGGAACGACTCGACGGTGATCGTGTTCAGCCCGGCCCAGACGAACGCCGAGGCGCACCCGACGGCGAAGTAGACGAGCGCGAGGCTCCAGACGCTCGGAGCGAGGAAGAGCCCGAGGACGCCCGCCGTGCAGCCGAGGGCCCCGGCGAGCGCGGTCGAGGGGCGGCCCGCACGGTCGACGACCGTGCCCGCGAAACGACCGAGCAGGATGCCGCCGATCCCGTATCCGGCGACGAGGAGGCCGCGGCCGCTCGGGCCGAGGCCGAACTCGTCGGAGGCAACGAGGACGAGCACGAAACCGATTGCGGTGAAGCCGAGGTAGCCGAGCATCGCCTGCGCGGCGAGCAGCGACATCCAGCGGTTGAGGAGGACGCGGAGCGACGCCCCGTCCGACTCCGACCGGCGCTCCGCGACACCAAGCGACTGCCGCGGCAGGGCGAGCGTCCAGGAGACGAGCGCGACGAGTACAAAGGCGAGCCGCCACGAGACCTCCCCGAGCGCCCCGCCCAGGATCGGCGCGAGGGTCAGACCCGCGGTCTGCGCGGCCGCGAAGGTCCCCACCGTCCGGCCGAGCACGTCGGGCGCCACCACCTCCGAGAGGGCGGCGAGAAGGATGGGGGAGAGGAACGCGTTCGCGGCTCCCATCAGGGCCCGCGCCCCGAGGAAGCTCCAGATCTCCGGCGCGAGCGAACATGCGAGCGCGGCCGTCCCGAAGGCGACGTAGCTGGCCCGGACGACGTGGCGTGAGCCAAGGCGCTCCGCGAGCGTCCCAGAGAAGAGCTGGAGCACCGCGAACGGCACCATGTACGCGGTGATCGCGGCGGCCACTTGGACGACGGAGGCATCGAGCCCGCGGGCGACGTTCGGGATCAGCGCGATGAGCATGGCGCCTCCGAATGGGCCGAGGAAGCCGCCGACGTAGAGCGGGAAGGTGGGGCGGCGCACGCGGCGGTAGGCTACGCGCCGCGGCAGCGCAGAGCGGTTTCGTTACGCCAGCGTTACGGCCGGCTGTGACCCTTGCCCTGGATGAACGCGACGGGGGAAAGGGCGGAGGACGGAGCGGCGGGGCCGGGCGGCGCCCTTCAGGGTGGAGCTCGTGGACTACGCTTGGACGCAGTGCCGGAACCTGCACGCACGCACCTGCCGATCCGGCGTAACACGGCGCTCCTCTCAGCCTCCCTCGCGGCCAACTCGGGGATGCTCCAGCTCTCGGCGGCGGTCGCCTCGCTGACGTTCGTCCTCGTGACGGGCGTGAAGGGCCTCCTCGGCCTCGGCCCCGCGATCGTGCTGGCCTCCGGAACCCTCGCCGCGCTTCCCGCCGGTCGTGCCATGGATCGCTTCGGGCGCGTGCCCGTGATCGCGACGGGCTTTGTGATCGGGATCCTGGGCGGCGGCCTCGCGGCGCTCGGAAGCGCGCTCGAGTCCGCGCCCCCGGTCTTCCTCGGCCTCGTCTTCGTAGGCGCGGCGGGCGGGACGGCGCTCCTCGCGCGTACCGCGGCCGGCGACATGTATCCGCCCGAGAGGCGGGCCCGCGGGATCTCGCTCGTCCTCGTCGGCGCGGTCTTCGGAGCGATCCTCGGCCCGGCGGTCTTCAGCCCGCTGCTCTCAGGGCGGGAGCTGGACGGCGACTCGCTCGCCCTCCTCTGGCTCGCCGGCTCCGCGTTCATGGTCGTTGCCCTCGTCCTCGTCCTCTGCGTGCGCCCCGACCCTCGGCGGATCGCAGAGCTCCTCGCCGCAGGGACGCCGGCCGCAGAGCCGCGGCCTCCGGCACTGCTCTCGGAGATCGTGCGCCGCCCGGGCGTCGTGCCCTCGATCCTCGCGACCCAGGCGAGCTTCGGCGTCATGGTCGGCGTGATGACCTTGACGGGTGCGGTCGTCGTCGACCACCACGGTCACGCCGCCGAGGCGGTCTTTCCGATCATCGGCGCCCAGCTGCTCGGGATGTACGCGCTCGTCCTCGTCGTCGGGGACCTGATCGACCGGGTCGGACGGCCGCCGGGCTCTTCGGCCTCGGCCTCGGCTGGAACCTGTCCTTCGTCGCCGCGACGGCCCAGCTCGCCGATTGCACGCTGCCGTGGGAGCGCGGGAAGCTGCTCGGCTTCAACGACCTTCTCTCCGGGATGACCGGTGCGAGCCTCGCGCTCCTGGGCGGGTACGGGCTCACCGTGATCGGAGTGGCCGCGCTCGCGATCGGGGGCACGCTGCTCGTCGTCGCCCCGGCGGTCTGGATCGCGCGCAGGGGGTTCCGGCGGCCCGTCGAGGCGGCCTCCCCAGCCGACTAACGGCTGCTACAATCCGCGCTCGGCGGACGCCCTTGTCCGCCGCTTTTCTGTGTGATGAGAACCTACTCCGCCAAGCCGAAAGAGGTCCAGCAGCGCTGGTACATCGTCGATGCCGAGGGTCAGACGCTCGGGCGGCTGGCGACGCGCATCGCCGACACGCTCCGCGGGAAGCGCAAGGCGCAGTACACGGCGCACGTCGACACCGGCGACTTCGTCGTCGTCGTCAACGCTGAGAAGGTCGCGGTCACGGGCAAGAAGCTGGAGCAGAAGCGCTACTACCGCCACTCCGGCTACCCGGGCGGTCTTCGCTCGCGGACGCTCGCCGAGCAGCTCGAGCGGCGACCGACGGAGGTCATTCGCAAGGCGGTCAAGGGGATGCTTCCGCGGAACCGCCTCGCCCGGCGGCAGATCACGAAGCTCAAGGTCTACGCGGGCCCGAAGCACCCGCACGAGGCCCAGAATCCGCAGCCGCTCCCGCTCGACTGATGGAGGGGCACTGATGGTCGAGATCGCTCAGTACCGGGGGACCGGCAAGCGGAAGACCTCCATCGCCCGCGTGATCCTGCGCCCGGGCGACGGGGCGACGTGGATCAACGGCCGCTCGCTCGAGAACTATTTCCCGCGCGAGGCGCTGCGCACGACCGCCACGGCGCCGCTCCGCCTCGCCGGTGTCGAGGGGCGGTTCGACATCCGCGCCCGCCTCCACGGGGGCGGGCCGACCGGCCAGGCGGGCGCTCTCCGGCACGGCATCGCGCGCGCGCTCGTCGAGGCGGATCCGGAGCTCCGCGGCGTGCTCAAGCGCGAGGGGTTCCTCACGCGCGACGCGCGGATCGTCGAGCGCAAGAAGGCCGGCCTGCACAAGGCCCGCAAGGCGCCGCAGTTCTCGAAGCGGTAGCGGGCGCACGGGCATGGCCCGGCGGTACTTCGGTACGGACGGCGTTCGCGGCGTCGTCGGCGCGGATCTGACCGAGGAGCTCGTCGAGCGAATCGGGCGCGCGTTCGCACGTTGGAGCGGAGGGGCAGGCGTCCTGGTGGGACGCGACACGCGCTCCTCCGGCCCGGCCCTCGAGCGGGCTCTCGCCACAGGCTTGGTCGCCGGCGGCTCGAACGTCGCCCTCGGCGGCGTGCTCCCGACCCCGGCCGTCGCGCTGCTCGCCGAGGACGCGGGCGCCGTCGTCTCCGCCTCGCACAACCCGGCCGAGTACAACGGCGTCAAGCTCTTCCGCGCCGGAAGGAAGCTCGAGGACGTCGAGGAGGAAGCGATCGAGTCCCTTCTGGCCTCTTCCGCCGAGGCGGCTCGTGGGGGAACCGTGACCGACGCGCCGGGGCTGGCCGAGCGCTACGTGCAGGTCGTCTGCGAGCGCTTCGGAGGCCCTCTCGAAGGCCTCCGCGTGATCGTGGACTGCGCGAACGGCGCCATGGCCGAGGTTGCCCCCGCGGCCTTCGAGCGCCTCGGCGCGTCCGTGATCGGGCTCGGCGTGGAGCCCAACGGTGCGAACATCAACCTCGGTTGCGGAGCAACCGACCTCTCCCTCCTCGCCCGCGTTGCGTGTGAGGAGCCCGTCGACTTCGGCGTCGCCTTCGACGGGGACGGCGACCGCATGCTCGCCGTCGACGCGGCCGGGAACGAGGTCGACGGCGATCAGATCCTCGCCGTCCTCGCACTCCATCTCGGCGTCGACCTGGTCGCGGTCACGCAGATGACGAATCTCGGCTTCTACCGCCTCATGGAGGAAAGGGGAGTCCGCGTGCTGACGACAGACGTCGGCGACCGCTACGTGCTCGAGGCTCTCAGGGCTGAGGGCGGCGTCCTCGGCGGCGAGCAGTCCGGGCACCTGATCTACCTCCGGGAGCACGTGACGGGCGACGGTCTCGCGGCAGCGCTCCTCCTCTCCCGCGCGGTGGTCGAGCAGGGTCGCCCGCTCGCCGAGCTAGCCGCGGTGCTGCCCCGCTGGCCGCAGGCCAAGGAGAACGTCCGTGTGCGCAGCAAGATCCTGTCCCCGCGCGTGGTCGACGAGGTCGCCCGCCTGGGCGGCGAGCTGGGGGACCGTGGTCGCGTCCTCGTCCGTCCGTCGGGAACGGAGCCCCTCATCCGCGTCCTCGCGGAGGCCGAAACGGAGGAGGAAGCGCGCCGCCTCTGTGCTACCATCGTCGCTCTCGTTCAGAGAGAGCTCGGCTAGGACGCACAGCCGGGCTCGTGTTTTTTCGTCTCGATTTTCGGGAACGGTCAGGCTCTAGAGCAGGTCAGAACCCAAAGACAGTCGGGCCGGGACCCCGGCGGTGACGGAAGGGGTTGTCGAGTGTGCGGCATCATCGGATACGTGGGCTCGAGGACTGCGAAGGATCTTCTGCTCCAGGGACTCGAGCGGCTCGAGTACCGCGGCTACGACTCCGCGGGCATCTGCCTCATCGAGGACAGCGGCCTGGACCACATCCGCGCGGTCGGTAACCTCGACCAGCTGAAGGAAGCCGCCGGCCCGAACGGCTCCGTCTCGACGACGGGTGTCGGCCACACGCGCTGGGCGACGCACGGAAAGGTCTCCTACGAGAACGCCCACCCGCTGACCGGTTGCGCCGAGGACGAGGTCGCCGTCGTCCTCAACGGCATCGTCGAGAACTTCCGCGAGCTGCGCGAGTCCCTCGACGCGGACGGGCACACCTTCTCCTCGGAGACCGACGCGGAGGTTGTCGCGCACCTCGTGGAGCGCCACTACCAAGGCGACCTCCTCGAGGCGGTGCGCGCGGCCTACGCCGAGCTCGACGGTCACTTCGCGTTCGTCGTCATCCACCGCGACCACCCCGGCACGCTCGTGGGCGCCCGGCTCCAGTGCCCGCTCGTCGTCGGCGTCGGGGAGGGGGAGACGTTCCTCGCCTCCTCCATTGCGGCGTTCCTGCGCCAGACGCGCCGCGTCAAGCTGATCGAGGACGGGGAGATCGTCGCCATCACTCCCGGCGGCGTCCGCTTCGTCTCCGTCGATGGAAGTCGCGTCCGGGAGCGCGACCAGATGGAGGTCGACTGGGACGACGAGGCGGCCGAGAAGCAGGGTTACGAGACGTTCATGCTCAAGGAGATCTACGAGCAGCCGCAGTCGGTCGCCGACACGATCGGCGAGCGCGTGCGCGGGGGGCGCCTCGACCTCGAAGACATCGGGCTCAGCGACGTCGAGATCCAGAACCTCCGCCGGATGGTCATCCTTGCCTGCGGAACCGCGTACCACGCGGGCGTCGTCGGGCGCTACGTGGTCGAGGAGTGGGCGCGGATTCCCTGCGAGCCCGACATCGCGAGCGAGTGGATCTACCGCAACCCGGTCCTCGCCAAGGACACGCTTGTCGTCGGCATCTCGCAGTCGGGCGAGACGCGCGACACTGTCCAGGCGGTGCGTCTCGCGCGCGAGAGCGGGGCCCGCACCGTCGCGATCACGAATCTCATGGGCACGCAGATCACCCGCGAGGTCGACCGCGTCCTCTACACGCGGGCCGGCATGGAGACGGGAGTGGCCGCGACGAAGACCTTCACGTCGCAGGTGACCCTTCTCTATCTGCTCGGCCTCAGGCTCGCCCAGGTGCGGAAGACGCTCCCCGAGGAGGAGATCGAGCGCCTGCTCGCCGAGGTCCAGTCGCTCCCGGCCAAGATCGCCACGTACCTCGACGGAGACCATCCGATCGAGGAGATCGCGCGCCGGCACTACCAGAAGCCGTTCTTCCTCTATCTCGGGCGGCACATCGGCCTGCCGGTCTGCCTCGAGGGCGCCCTGAAGCTGAAGGAGATCTCGTACATTCCCACCGAGGCGTACTCGGCAGGAGAGATGAAGCACGGCCCGATCGCCCTCCTCGACGAGGAGATTCCGGTCGTCGTCGTCGCCACCGACTCCCACGTGTACGACAAGGTCGTCTCGAACATCCAGGAGGTCCGGGCGCGCGGGGCAGAGGTGGTTGCGATCGCCACGGACGGGAACGAGGACATCCAGCACCATGCCGACGACGTCGTCTTCGTCCCGCGGACGCATCCGTTCCTCCAAGCCGCGCTCGCTGTGATCCCCCTGCAGCTCATCGCCTACCGGATCGCGCGGCTCAGAGGTATGAACGTCGACCAGCCGCGGAATCTGGCGAAGACGGTGACCGTCGAGTAGTCGGCTCTCGGCGAGGAGCCGGGCAGTCGTAGCCGAATGGCGAGCACGTGCGGTCCATCACGAGCGATCCGACCGTTCGGCCCTCGGGCAAACCGTTATGGCGGTGAGTGTCGTCCTGTTCGTGGAGCCGGTCAGAACGTCGCGCACGTTCGAGGCGGCGATCGAGAACCTCCTCGAAGGGATCGAGCGTTCCCGGCTTCGTCTCGACGACCGGCTGCCCACCGAGGACCAGCTTGCCGGTCAGCTCGGGATCTCGAAGCCGACGCTGCGGCAGGCGCTCCGAGTGCTCGAGCGCAGCGGTCTCCTGCGCGTCCGGGCCGGGAAGGGCGGCGGAATCTTCATGGCCTCGGATGTCGTTCCGGTCGACGCGATCTCCGACAACGTGGCCGTGGAGGCGGAGGACGCGGTCGATGTCCTCCGAGGGCGGCGCGTGCTCGAGGGCGCCGCGACCGTCATGGCCTCGCGGGTGGCGACGGAGGAGGACTACGCCGGGATCGAGCGGACGAACGAGCTCATGCGGCGTAACCTGGGTGACCGCCCTCGCGTCATGGGAGCGAACGCGATGTTCCACCGGGCCGTCATCCGTGCCTGCCACAACCGGACGCTCCAGGGCGCCTTGCGGAACATCGAGGGCGAGCTCGCGCCCATCCGCGACTCCTACCAAGGCGGGCGAAAGAACGACGAGGAGACGCTCGCGATCCACGAGCGTCAGGTGGACGCGATGCGGCGCCAGGACATCGGGGCTCTCGCGACCGTCCTCAACGAGCACTTCCGCCTGCTCGAGGAGGAATTCGCGAGCGCGCTCCACCGAAAGTGGGAAGGACTCTTCGGCGAGGTCTCGGATCAGACGCGCCGCCTCGGCACGCCGGCGGGCGCCTGACGATCTCGTGGGGGACCGCCGTCTCCAGAGGCCCAACGCGGCGCCGTTTCTCGTGATGAGGGTGGGCCGGCGCCGGCGGGAGGTGGTGGGTCGACGGCGCCGGCCCGTGGGGAGAGCTTCGTCAGGCGGTCGAACTCGCGTGGATTGAGAGTCACGTGCGCCGTCGCCACGGTTGGAAAGGCGACTGCGGCTAGGAGGAAGCACACCATTAGGCGTCGGAGCGCTTTCGTTTACTCCTCTCCGATCGGAACGATGATCGTTTCGGTAAGAAGGTCGAACTTGCCCACCAGGGCTTTGATGCGGAGCTCCCACTCGCCGGCGATCGGGAGCGAGGCGCCCGCGATCATGTACGTCGTCGGTGCTCCAGGCATGGGCACGGCCGTGAAGTCGAGCGGGCCGATCTCCTGGCTCGGAAGCGACGCCGCGACGCTCACCTCGGTGAGCTTCTCCGCGGCCGCCGGGGGACCGAACGTGAGGTGAATCGTGTTCTCGCCCGACATGGCCGGGTCGACGACGACGACGGCACGCATGTCGCCGAGGTCGACCGTTGCCGCCACCGGCTCGTGATCCGGCATCCCGGCCGACTCAGCGGTCTCGGCATGAGCGCCCGCAGCCATGACGGCCGCGGTGCGCGCAGGCTCGGTGTTCACGAGCACGGCCGTGACGGCCACGATTGCGACCATGATCCC
>JAIBJN010000047.1 GCA_020029595.1 Actinomycetota bacterium
TGCAGCTGCAGCAGGACGCCCGGGACGTGCGGCGCCTCGTGACCGAACGCTTCTCCTCCTACCGTGATCGGCTCGAGGAGCGGAAGAAGGCGATCGCCGCCGCAGAGCGGCGCCATCGCCGCGAGCTCAGGCGCGCCAAGCGCGCCGCAGCCGCAGCCGCCGCCGCCCGGACCCCGCGTTACGTGACGGTCGGCGTACCCGTCGTCAGCGTGGTCGCTCTCGCTCCGGTGACGAAGACGAAGACCTCGTGATGCGAACCCACGCGTTCGAGGCGATGGGGACGACCGTCGAGTGCCTGCTCGAGGAGGACGCTTCCGCCGACGGGAACTCTTTCGGGGAGGTCGAAGACGAGTTCCGCCGGCTCGAGGAGATCTTCACTCGCTTCGACGAGGAGAGCGAGCTCTCGCGCCTCAACCGCGAGGGGTCTCTGGAGGTCGGAGTGGAGCTGCTCGACGTGACCGAGCTCGCGCTCGACGCCCGCGAGCGGACCGGCGGCCGCTTCGACCCCACGGTGCACGACGCCGTCGTCGCGGCCGGCTACGACCGCACGTTCGACGACCTCGATCCAGACGCTCCCGCGGGCGACGATCGCGGCCGGCCGTGCGGGGGCCGAGTCGTCGTCGATCGGGCCTCCTCCCGGATCGAGCTCGGCGAGGGCGTCCACCTCGACTTCGGCGGGATCGCCAAGGGCTACGCCGTCGAGCGCGCCTGCGACCTGCTCGCCGAGCAGGGTCCGTGCCTCATCAACGCGGGCGGAGACCTCGCCGTCCGCGGTCGGCCCGGTCAAGGCGTCTGGCCCGTCGAGGTGGAGACGCCGGCCGGCGCGTTCACGCTCGGGCTCGAGTCGGGTGCCCTGGCCACGTCGGGGAGCGACCGGCGCCGCTGGCGCCGCGGGGGCGAGGAGCGGCACCATCTCATCGACCCGGCGAGCGGCCGACCGGCGGAGAGCGACCTCCTTCGGGTGACCGTGGCCGCCGGCTCGGCCGTCGAAGGAGAGGTGCTTGCGAAGGCGCTCTACCTCGCCGGCGCGGAGCGCGCGGCGGCCGAAGCCGACGACCTCGGCGTGCCCTGCGTGCTCGTGCTGCGAGACGGCGGCGTCGTGACCGCCGGAGGCCTCTCGTGAGGACCGACCCGACCTTCTGGATCCTCACTCGATCGGCCGGCCTGACCGCCTACGCGCTCCTGACGCTGTCCGTGATCGGCGGCCTCGTGCTCAAGTCGCGTCCCTTCCGAGGCCTGAAGGCCTCGACGGTCACGGACGTGCACCGCGTCCTCACCACGCTCGCGCTCGGCGCAGTCGCCGTCCACGGGACGAGCCTCCTCTTCGACTCGAAGGTCGACTTCGGCCTGCGCGACCTCCTCGTACCCGGGGTCGGGCCCTACCGACCGCTCTGGACGGGCGTCGGGATCGTCACGGCCGAGGTGATGGTCGTCGTCTACCTCTCCTTCTCAGCACGTCGCTGGATCGGAGTTCGCGCCTGGCGTCTCCTCCACTGGGTCACCTACGGGATCTTCGCCGCCGCGACGGTCCACGGGGTGATGTCGGGGACGGACAGCGGGCAGGCCTGGACGCAGGCCCTCTACATCGGCGCGATCGGGGCGGTCGCGGCAGCGACGTGCTGGCGGGTGCTCGTCCCGCCCGCGGTCGGCGCTCGGCGGCGCCAGTCCGGCGAGACGGCTTAGGCTCAGAGCCCAGGTTCGAAGCGCGCGTCGGCGTCCTTGCCAGCCACGAGCACCGGGCACGGTGCACTGCGCACGAGCGCTTTCGAGACGCTTCCGAGCACGAGCTCTCCGAGCCGGCTCCTGCTCCGGGATCCCGCGACGATGACGTCGTAGCCTCCCTCGCCGGCGACGCGCGCGATCTCCTCGGCCGGATCGCCGTGCTCGATCGCCATCTCCGACTCGATCCCCGCCTGGCGCAGGTACGCGTGGGCCCGCGCGACGTCCTCGTGGGCATGGGGACGCAGACCGACGTGACCGCCGGCCTTGGAGCCGCGGGCATCGGGGGGGACGACGCTGAGAACGGTCACCTCTACACCGTCGGCGCGCGCGAGCTCTACCGTGCTCCTCAGCGCGTTGTCGCTGTGCTCGAAGCCGTCGTAGGCCAGAAGAATCCTCATCTCGCTCCTTCGGTTTCCCCGAGGATCGCGCCCGGGCCGACTGGCGACATCCGTAGATCGCCTGGATCCCTCTGCGGGAACTCCGCACTCCTACCGGCCGGCAGCCTCGACCGCGAGCCGGACAGCGCGCGCGAGCGGCTCGGGCACCTCCACCCCCGGCTCCGTGAAGTGGCGCCAGGCCCGCTCGGGCTTGCCCGAGTGGCGGCGGAGGCCGCCAACGGCCTCGAAGTCGGGCTCGAGCACGATCGTGCGCTCCGGGCCCGCGATCTCGGCTATCAGCTCATTGAGCGCGGCCTCGGCGGGAATCGGTTCGTCTCCGGGTTCCGCGTCCCGGTCGTGCACGGCGACGAATGGGATGCCGCACGCGTCGCAAATGCGAGCAAAGACGGGGATGTTCGACTTGCCGCCGCACTCGACGACGGTCACCAGGTCGCGGTCGATGTCATGGCCGAGCGCCGCGAAAACCGACGGGAAGACGAGCTTCTCCGTTCGCCCCTCCACGAGGATCGCCGAGCGGGCCAGGAAGAGCTCGCTTCGCTCGGCGTCGAACTCGCTGACGACCCTGAAGGCCTCGTCGGCCTCGAGCGGCTCCGGCTGGACGATCTGGGTGCCGCGCTCGGGGTCGTGGCTGACGAGGACGAGCTCCTCGAGCCGCGCAACGTTGAGGAAGGCGGGGGCACTCGTCGAGTAAAGCACCTGGTTCCTGGCGCCGGCGAGCACGCGCAGCCGCCGGTAGAGATACCGCTGCGTCTGGGGACGAAGGAAGAGCTCGGGCTCCTCGACGAGGAAGACGACACCCGAGACCCCGGTCTCGCAACAGGCCTCGACGGCGGAGACGAGGGCGCCGGCGCCGGCCGCGTCCGAGCCGCGCGCCCGCGCCTCACCGAGGGCGGCGCGGAAGCGGCGGACGGTCTGCTCCGCCGCCTCGGACACGCCGTCCAGGTCGAGGAGCGGCCCGGCGCGGCGCGCCGCCGGGAGGAAGAGGACGGGTGGTGCGCCGGCCCGCTCGGCCCGAGCCGGCCGGGGCGGGCGTGCCGTCAAGGCGATGCGCCGGCCGTCCTCGAGGCGCGCCTCGACGCTGATCGCGTCCTCCCCGTCCCACCGGAGATCCTCGGGGCCGAGCGGCGCCTCCGGGTCGAGTAGAGCCCGTACCGCCCGAAGGACGTTCGACTTCCCCGAGTCGGCCTCGCCGACCAGCGCCGTCACGGGCCCCAGGGCGAGGCGGACGTTCCCGGCCGAGCGGTAGCCGCGGACACGCAGGCCGGTCAGGAGCGCCATCGCGCCGACGATACCGCCGCGCCGGCCCCGACCTGGGCCTCACCGACCCGACGCCGAGGTCGGGGCTCCCGGGATCTAGCCCCGAACGTGAGCGTGCGCAGGCCGGTGCTCACGCTCCCCCTCCTCCAGCCAGTCGTGCGCCCAGCGCTCGACCTCGGCGACGACGCTCTCGAGCGCCCGCCCCTTCTCCGTCAGCTCGTAGCGTACGCGCACCGGGGAGGTCGCCTCGACGCGGCGGACGACGATCCCCTCCGCCTCCAGCTCCTTCAGGCGCTGCGAGAGCGCCCGGCCGGAGATGTCGGGAATCGCCCGCTCCAGCTCGGCGAAGTAGCGCGGCCCGTCGAGAAGCGCCCGCGCGATCGCGCCGCACCAGCGGCGTCCGATCAGCTCGACCGCCCGCTGGAACGCGGCGCAGAACTCGTGCTCGCTCACTTCACGGCCCGCGTTGGCCGGGGGTCGGGAAGCGGCGTCAGCACCTGCTCCAGCCGTTCCCGGAGAGGCTCGTACGCAGGCGGAAGCGACAGCGCCTCGCCGAGCGTCTCGAGCGGCTCGTCGGCGGTGAAGCCTGGACCGAGCGTGGCGATCTCGAAGAGGACGCCGCTCGGCTCGCGGAAGTAGACCGACCGGAAGTAGAAGCGGTCGATGACGGGCGTCGGTCGCATGCCCGCCCGGGCGACCCGCTCGCGCCAGGCCTCGTGCTCCTCCATCGTCGACGACCAGGCGACATGATGAACCGTCCCGGCGCCGCCGAGCCCACGCTCGGCCGGCGGCTCGTCGTAGGCGTAGAAGGAGCCGCGCTCGGCACCCCGGACCTCCCAGGCGCGCTCGCCCTCGGCCTCGAAGCTGAGCGCCTCCTCGAGGAAGGCGCGGCTCGCCCCGGGGTCGGTCGCGTACGCACGCACGCCGTCGAAGCCCTGGAGCGCGAGCTCGGCCGGGATCTCGGGGTGCTGCCCGACGAGCGGCTCGTCGTCGGTCTCGACGACGGCGACCTCGAGCCCCATGCCCTCGGGGTCGGCGAAGCGGAGACGGGCGCCGTCCCATTCGGACTCGATGCCCTCGGCGGCGAGGCGCTCGGCCCAGAAGGCGAGCGCCTCCTCGGAAGCGAGGCGCCAGACGACCGTGTGCACCATGCCGGCCCCGGCCCGACCTCGGGGCAGGCCCGGGTACTCGAAGAACGTGAGGTCGGAGCCGGGGTCGCCGCTCTCGTCCGCGTAGAAGAGGTGGTAGACGGTCGGGTCGTCCTGGTTGACGGATTTCTTCACGAGCCGCAGGCCGAGCACCCGCGTGTAGAAGTCGACGTTCCCCGGCGCGTCGGCCGTGATCGCGGTGACGTGGTGGATGCCCTCGAGCTTCATCGCCTTCCTTCCGGTCGCTGAGTTCTCGTCCGTTACCAACTTCGCCCTCGTTACCCGTATTCCCCGAGAGCAGTTACTCCGTGGACGAGGTTCCGCTTCTACCGTCGCCGGGGTTCCCTGCCTCGCGTTCATGATCGGCGGCGTGCCCTAGAGTCCCGCCATGAGCTCGGCCGAACGGATGCGCGCGGCGGTGGAGCGAGTCGCCTCGGCCGGCTCGCTTCCAGCGGACACGGACGAGGAGCGGCTGCGGAAGTCGGCGCTCGTGCTCGCGTCGCTCATCATCACGATCTTGTCGTTCGTCTGGGTCGGGACGTACGCCGCGCTCGGACTCTGGCTCTCGGCGCTGATTCCCTTCGCCTACCAGGTCGCCACGGTCGCCGGGCTGGCGCTCTTCGCGAGGACGAAGCGCTACGCGCCGTACCGCGGGAGCCAGCTCGGGCTCATACTCGCGCTCCCGTTCCTCCTCCAGTGGAGCCTCGGCGGCTTCGTCGAGTCGAGCGCCGTCGCCCTCTGGGCGTTCATCGCGCCGCTCGGCGCACTCATCTTCTACGGGCCGCGCGAGGCGGTCCCCTGGTTTGGAGCCTTCCTCGCGCTCGTCGCCCTTTCGGCAGCCGTCGACGGCCTGCTCCCCGAGCCCTCGGCAGAGATCCCGTCCTGGCTCGTCGTCACCTTCTTCGCGCTCAACATCGCGGGCGTCTCGGTGACGACGTTCGTCCTCCTCGAGTACTTCGTCCGGTCCCGCGACCGCGCGCACCGGCTCCTCGCCGCGGAACAGGAGCGCTCGGAGCGCCTCCTCCTCAACATCCTTCCGAGCTCGATCGCCGAGCGCCTGAAGGTGTCGCACGGCGTCATCGCCGACCGCTGCGAGGAGGTCTCGGTCCTCTTCGCCGACATCGCGGGGTTCACGCCCGCCGTCGAGCGCCTACCTCCCGAGAGAGTCGTGACGCTTCTCGACGAGATCTTCTCGACCTTCGACGAGCTGGTCGAGCGCCACGGGCTCGAGAAGATCAAGACGATCGGGGACGGCTACCTGGCCGCCGCCGGAGTCCCTACGCCGCGGCGCGACCACGCCGAGGCGGCCGCCCGCCTGGCGCTCGCCATGATGCGGGCGCTTGCAGGGCTGCCCGGCGCGTCCGGCCTCAGCCTCCGGATCGGCATCGACTCGGGGCCCGTCGTCGCCGGCGTGATCGGGCGCAGCAAGTTCGGCTACGACCTCTGGGGAGACACGGTCAACTCGGCGAGCCGGATGGAGTCCCACGCGCCGCCCGGCGCGATCCAGGTGACCGAGCGGACCCACGATCGGCTCGCGACTCGCTTCGTCCTCGAGCGGCGCGAGCGTGTCCCCGTCAAGGGCAAGGGCGAGCTGACCACGTACCTGCTCCTCGCCGAGCGGACGGACTCTCCTGGGGCGGCCCAGCGCTACGAGCCCGCGAGCTCCCGGTAGCGGAAACACCCGACGACGTGGTCGTTGACGAGACCGGCCGCCTGCATGAACGCGTAGCAGACGGTCGGGCCGACGAAGCGGAAGCCCCGCCGCTTGAGCTCCTTGCTCATCGCCCGCGAGACGGGCGTCTCGGCCGGGATCTCCGCGAGCGTCCGTCGGCGTCCGACGAGGGGCTCCCCGTCCACGAAGCCCCAGAGGAGCGCTTCGAGACTGCCGAGCTCGTCCTGCACCTCGAGCACACGCCGGGCGTTCTCGACGGCGGAGGAGACCTTCAGCCGGTTGCGGACGATCCCCGGGTCCTGGAGAAGCTCCTCGACCCGAGCGTCGTCGAAGCGCGCGACCGCGGTCGGGTCGAAGCCCGCAAAGGCCTTCCTGTAGTTCTCGCGCTTGCGCAGGATGGTCGCCCAGGAAAGCCCGGCCTGGGCGCCCTCGAGGACGAGGAACTCGTAGAGCAGCCTGTCCTCCCGGATCGGTACGCCCCACTCCTCGTCGTGGTAGGCGACGTAGAGGTCGTCGCCCTCGGGCACCCAGCCGCACCGCTCCGCCACGCAGAGAAGGGTACGGAATGCAGACCGTCTGAGGCTCGTTCAGAGCACCACGGTGGGCGGCGGGCGCGAGGCCGGCGGGCGGCGCCTATGGTGCGCCGACGTGCGGCGGCTCGCCCTCTTCAACCTCTTCGTGGCCTTCGCCTTCACGGTCATGGCCGACCCGGTGTCGTCCGTTGCGTACGCGATCGAGGCCGCGCTCGCCGGCGCTGCTCGTCGACTTCACCCTGACGATCGCCGTGAGCTGCGCCGCCGGTGCCTCGGCGCTGATCGCGTACGAACCCAGGCTCGCCGGCGCCCGCGTCCCGCTCGCGCTCGGGCTCGCCGCGCTCGTCGCCGCGGGGTGCCTGCTCGGACATCGCGGCCGGGTCCTCTTCGCTACGGCGACGCTCGTGTTCATCGCGCTCTCCCTGGCCGTCATCGTCCGCGGCGCGCTCGCGCCCTCCGCCTCCGCCACGATCCCGCTCGCCGCGGACGCGTCACTCGTGCCGGTGCTCCTCGCCATGCCGCTGGGAATGGCGCTCGCCACGGGCGTCGAGGCGCCCTCGAACGCGATCGCCCAGCTCGGCCAGCTCGACGACGGCCGGCGGCGGCTCTTCGGCCAGCTGACGATCTGGGTGATGCTCGCGGTCGTCGGTTTCCTGACCATGGCGATCGCGGTGCTCACCGTCCGGCTCGGCGTCGGCGCCCCGGGAGAGAACTCCACGCTCCTCGCGGATGTCGCGCGGGCCTCGACCGACGGGAACAGCCTCTTCGCCGCCTTCCAGAGCGCGAGCGCGCTCCTCCTGCTCGCCGCGGCGGCGTCCTCCTACCTGGCCGGCTCGGGCGTTCTCGAGGCGCTCGCGCTGCACGGCCGCGACCGCGAAGGCCTCCTGCCGAGGTCGCTCGGCGTCCGCAACCGCTGGTACGCGCCGCCGTGGGGCATCGCCGTGCTCCTCGGCGCCTCGCTCGTGCTCATCCTCGCCGCGCGAGGCCGCGACCAGGAGATCGTTCAGTTCTACGCGGTCGCGGTGTTCGCGAGCTTCCTCGGCGCGCTGGTCGCCTGCGCCGTCCTCTCGTGGCGAAGCCGCCGCCCGGCGGGCTTCGCCGTGAACGTGGTGGGCATCGCCCTCGTGACGCTCGTCCTCGTACTGAACCTGCGCCGGCTCGACCCCCTCCTCTCGCTCGCCGCCTCGTCCGCGATCTCCCTCTACCTCTGGCGCGCCTGGGTGCGCCGCGGACGGCCCGGCGGGGTAGCAGGACTGCGAACGATCAGGTGAGCCCGGCTCAGCCCGCTGCGGCCGCGAGCAGGAGGGCGATGCCGGAGGGATCGCGGACGAGGACGCCTTCGGGGCGCCGCTCGGGCTCCTGCCCGGCGTCAGCGATCCGGGACGCGACCCGGTCCCGCTCGGGCGCGTCGGGAAGGACGATCGTCGCGTAGCGAAGCGCGGCCGTGCCCTCGGGCGGCGGCGAGGCCCCGCGGCTGTGCCAGATGTTCGCACCGACGTGGTGGTGGTAGCCGCCGGCGCCGAAGAAGGCGGCCGTGCCGACGAGCTCCGCCACGAGGTCGAAGCCGAGCAGGTCGCGGTAGAAGGCGATCGCGTCCGCGACGTCCGCCACCTGCAGGTGGACATGGCCCATATCCGTGCCCGCCGGCAGGCCCTCGGATGGCGCCGTGGCCGGATCGTCCAGCTCGCTCATGAGGCCGGCGACGTCGAGCGGGTCGGTCGTCATCCGGCTCGTCACGAGCCCCTCCCAGAGCTCCCGCGGCCGGTCGCGATAGATCTCGATGCCGTGCCCGTCCGGGTCGGTGAGGTAGAGCGCCTCGCTGACGAAGTGATCAGACATGCCGAGCAGCGAGACGCGGTCGCGGGCGGCGTGAGCGAGCCAGCGGGCGAGGTCGGCCCGCTCCGGAACGCGGAGGGCGAAGTGGTAGAGGCCCGTGTAGCGGGCCGCGTGCCGTGCTCCGGGCTCCTCGACGAGGCCGAGCAGCTCGGTCTGCGCCGCTCCCAGCGAGGCGCGCCCTCCGGCCCGCTCCAGGAGCGCGAGCCCGACCGCCTCGTCGTAGTAGGCGAGAGACCGCCCGAGGTCGGCGACAGTGAGATGGACGGCGCCCATGGCTGTCGTCGCCGGGAGCGATTCGGTGGCGGTCCTCATCTCCGCCACGATAGCGAGGCCGTCCAGTCCGTCAGGACCTGGAGTCGGCGGAGGCCGGCTTCGGCGGCACGCCGGTCGAGCGCAGGCGGGCGACCTTGCCCAAGAGATCGAACCAGAACGGGGCTCCGAGCGAGACGGCCGCCGCCGTGAGCACGATGCCGAGAGCCTTCCCGAGCCATCCCTGCCATCCGCTCGGGAAGTCCTGGGGGCCGCCGTCGAAGCTCCAGCCGAGGGGGATCGAGAGCTCGTCGACGCTCTCGGCGACGGACTGGGGATCCTCCTGCTCCGCCGCCTGCCGTGCCTGCGCGACGACCGCCGCCCGCACGGCGTCGTCCGTCCAGAGGACACGGCCCACATTGACCGTGTCGACGTTCAGGAGGATCGCGATCACGAGCGCGATGCACCAGAGGACGAGCTGGACGCGCCTTCGGTACCAGCCCGAGACGCGGGCCATCGTGTCGTCGTACCACGTCTCGGCGGCCTTGCGAAACGCCTCGATTCTCTTTGCGGCGTCGTCGGTGCGCACCTCCGCCTCGGCGAGGAGGACGGTCAGCGCCTCGCGCACGCGGTCGTTGGGGAAGCTCTCGACAGCCTGCTCGAGACGCTCGAGCGCCTCGTCGGCCGATTTCGCGGCGTCCTTCGTGCGCGCCTCGACGTCGAGGTTGAGGATCGCGGCGATCACGGTCCGCGACGGGAGGTACGACGGATACCGCTTCCGCCGCCACCAGCCGAGGACGCGCCGGACGCCGGGAACCTTCGTTGCCCGCGGCGAGATGCCCCGGGAGGAGCGGACGAGCGGATCGACGAGAGGATGGTCGAAGACTTGCTCCATCAGCTCCTCGTCGAGAAGGCTCCTGAGGCCCTTCTTCAGGTAGTCGGCCCGCCAAGCGAGGACGCTCGAGATCGTCTCCAAGACCGCGGAGCAGACGAGGCTCAGGACGATGAAGACGAAGATGAGACCGAGCGCGACGTCGAATGCGGCGATATCCGGCAGAGCCGTTCGACGCTAGCACCGCCCTCAGACGGCGCCGTCCGCTCATGGACGCAGGGTCGTCACGACTGGGCCAGCCTCGAGGACGGGCCGCGTGGTACCGCCGTCCTAGTCCACGAGCTTGCGGGTCATCGCGTGGATGGCGATCCGCCACATCACCAGCCCGAAGGCGACCAGCACGCCAAGGCGGGCGAGGTCGATCCAGCCCTCCCAGCCGAAGGCGGCGCTCCGGACGAGCTCGACGCACTGGTACAGCGGATTGAGGTTGGCCAGGATCTGCGCCCACTCCGGCAGCTCGCTGATGGGGAAGAACGTGCCCGCGACGAGGAAGAGCGGCGTGAGCACGGCGCTGACGACGTAGTTGAAGTTCTCGAAGGACTTGGCGAAGCCGGCGATGGAGATGCCGAAGCACGCCCAGCCGAAACCGGACACGAAGGCGATGAAGGGCACGGCCAGCATTCCCCAGGCCGGGTCGAGCCCGAAGAGGAAGGCGACGAGCATCGGCACGCACCCGAAGACGCTCGTGCGGGTGGCGATCCAGAGCGCCTCGGCCGTGACGAGCTCCTCCGTGTCGACCGGCGCGGCGAGGATTGCGTCGTAGGTGCGCTGGAACTTGTATTTGACGAACGTCCCGAACATGGCCGGGAAGGCGCTCGAGAAGAGCACAGCCGTCGCCACGATCCCCGTCCCGACGAACTCGACGTAGTCGTAGTTGCCGACCCGGCTGACCAGCGAGCCGAAGCCGAACCCGAACGCCAGCAGGTAGATGGTCGGCTCGACCGTGGAGGAGAAGGTCGAGGATCGCCAGTACGACGAGAAGTTCACGATCTCGCGCACGAGCACGCCCGTGATCGCCGGGCGCTCCAGGCGACCCAGGGTGGGGCCGCGGGAGGTGGACCGGACGGCCATCAGTCGATCTCCTCGCCCGTGAGCAGGACGAACACGTCTTCCAGGTTGGCCGGCCGCCGCTCGCCCTCGGGCGCGCGACCATCGGCGTCCTCGACGCCGAGAACGGAGACGCTCGTTCCCGTGCGGCGCGTGAGGAGCCCGGCAGCCTGGCATGCACGCTCGGTCTCGGCGAGCTTCGCCGGCGGGCCGTAGACCTCGACCGCCTCCCTCCCCGCATGCTTGGCCACGAGCTGCGCCGGCGGGCCGGCGGCCACAGCGCTCCCGTGCGACATGATCAAGACGGTGTCGGCGAGGCGCTCCGCTTCCTCGATGTAGTGCGTCGACATCAGAATCGTCGTCCCTTCGGCCCGGAGGGCGTCGATCAGCGCCCAGAGCTCCTGGCGAACCTGCGGATCTAGGCCGACCGTGGGCTCGTCGAGCAGCACGAGGCGGGGCCGGTGCACGAGGGCGCGAGCGATCAACAGCCGCCGGCGCATGCCGCCCGAGAGCTTGTCGACCCGAGTGTCGCGACGATCGACGAGGTTGGCCATTTGGAGCGCCCGCTCGATCGCAGCGCCTCGATCGGCGCGACCGATCCGGTAGAGATGCGTGAAGACGAGGAGGTTCTGCTCCACGGTGAGCGTCACGTCCAGGTTGTCCAGCTGAGGCGAGACCCCGCACTGGGCCCGGGCTGCCTTGGACTCTTCCGGCAGCCGGAAGCCGAGCACCTCGAGCTTGCCCTCGTCGGCGATCGCCTGAGCCGTCAGCAACCTCATCGTGGTCGACTTGCCGGCGCCGTTCGGCCCGAGCAGGCCGACGCAGGTGCCCTCGGGCACGTCGAGATCCAGCCCGGCGACCGCGGTGATCGGTCCGTAGCGCTTGACGACGCCCCGCAGGCGGATGGCGAGCTGGTCGCTCATTCCGTCAGCTTGCCAGGCGGGCGACGGCCGGCGGCGGGCTCGCACAGCCGGCCCGCTTCCAGCCCAGAAGAAAAGGCCCACGTTTGCGGGCCTTTGTGAGTAGCGGGGGCAGGATTTGAACCTGCGACCTCCGGGTTATGAGCCCGGCTCGCGGGGGTTGCCGAGGGTGCGACTTGGCTTGAACAAGCCATTTCTGGTGCGCTGAGATCGGCTGAAATCAGCCCCGATGGGTATAACATGGGTATAAAGTTAGTTGCCTGCTTCGGCAACTAGCCTGGTTCGCCGCCCGCGGCCCGGATGGCGTCGAGGAGCTCGCCGGTCGTGTAGACGGCGACGCCGGCGGCTTCCATGTCCTTGTCCTGCGACCAGATCGGGAGCGAGCGGGCGAGTGCCAGCGCGACCGTCGGCCAATCCTCGGGGTCTCGCGCCGCCATGCGTCGCTCGGCCTCCTCCCGGTGCGGCTCGTAGACCTCGGGAGGCTGCCACTCGACGGGCATGACGCTCAGGGCCGCAAGAAGCAGGGCGGCGTCCAGTCCGCGCCGCTCGGCCAGCGTGGGCACGTGCTCGGCGATCTCCTCGGCCACCGCCTGGGCGGCGAGACAGTTCGGGCCGACGGGGGAGGCGAAGACGAGGCGGGCGCGTCCGCCGATCAGCGCCGAGAGGACGACGTTTGCGTCAGCGACGACGGCGGGAGGCAGCGAAATCGCTCAAGACCTCCTCCTCGGTCACGCCTCGTGCCTCGCGCTGCGCCGCGATCTGATCGGTCAGGCGCAGGAAGACCTCTCGTCGCACGTCCTCGGGGAGCTCGGGGGCCTCCCAGGGCAGGAAGAACCCGGCGGGCCGGCCCTCCCGGGTGACGAGGATGACGTCGTCGGAGCGAAACATCTCGCTCGCTCGATCACGAAAGTCTCGTACCGTTACAACACGCATGTGATCACCTCAGTGGTCACACCATACCAGAGCGCCCTGGCTGCGGGCGGCGTCAGACGCGGATGCGGCCACCTGGCGATGGGGATGTCAGCCTAGCCTGCCGAGGGTCTGAGATGCGAACGTATCCCGGGCCTGCGGACATTAGAGAGAGGGCAATGACACGCCTTGACGACGGCGACTTGTGGAACCGGGCGAAGCGGGGCGACGCCGACGCCTTTGCCGCCCTGTTCGAGCGCCACGCGGGCATGGTGTACACCTACTGTTTCCGCCGCACGGCCGACTGGGCCATCGCCGAGGACCTGACGTCCGTCGTGTTCCTCGAGGCCTGGCGACGGCGAGCCGGGGTAGATCTCGCCGCGGCGAAGGTTCTCCCGTGGCTCCTCGGGGTGGCAACGAACGTCCTGCGCAACGAGCGCCGCTCGCTCCGCCGGTACCACGCTGCGCTCAACCGGCTGCCGCGGCTGGAGCCCGAGCGCGACTTCGCCGAGGAGCTCACTGAACGCCTCGGGGACGAGCAGCGCATGCGCGAGCTCCTCGTCCTCGTCGGCCGGCTTCCGCAAGTCGAGCAGGAGACCCTCGCGCTCTGCATCTGGGAGGGGCTCTCCTGCGCGGAGGCGGCGTTCGTCCTCGACGTACCCGAGGTCACCGTTCGCACTCGTCTCTTCCGGGCGCGAGCCCGCTTGCGCGAACTCGGCGGCGAGGTGGCCACCGGGCCAGATGTGTCCCCAGTCGAAGGGAGCGATGTCCGATGAACGTCGAGCTGTTTGCGCCTCCTCCTCGCGAGCTCCCGGCCAGTCGCCTGGCGCTACGGCGCGAGCATCTTCTGGACGAGATCCGGAAGACCGGAGACAGCGCCGACTTCCCCGTAATTCGCCGCGCATGGAGACTCAGGCCGCGCCGCGCGAGGCTCGGCCTGACCGTCGCAATCCTGGCCCTCCTGGTCGCGGTCGGCACAGCCGTCGGGGCAGGGGTGAACCTGCTCGCGCAGCTGGAGTGGTTCGAGGAACGGAGGGAAGACATTCCCGGCGAGCCGAAGCGGATCGGCCCCCTCGTCGAAATCACCGCCGGCCCAGGTTGGTCGCTCGTCGCTTGGAGGAGCGACAGCGGCATCTGCCTTGACTTCGTCGTCCCGAGGAGCTCCGGCGGGGCCTGTGGATTCGGCGTTCGTGGCGAGCCCCTCGACGCAGCTCACCCCGGCGCGCCGTCGCCCAAGGGCTGGATCTCCGGAGCGATTAGTAGCCAGCCTGGCGCCGCCACCGTGATCGACGGTGTCGTCGCGGAGGAGGTCGCGCGCGTAGAGGTCGTACTCGGCGACGGCCGCATCCTTGACGCGCCCGTCATCGAGGCTCCCGCGGAGCTCCGGGCGGACGTCGACTTCTTCCTCCTTCAGGTCCCGGCCGACAACTCGATCCCGCTCCCGAGCGGTTTCGTCCGCGCGTTCATCGCCTACGACGGAAAGGGCCGGGTGCTCGAGCAATCTGAGTTCTGATCACCGAGCGAGCGAGAACAGAGCGATACCTCGTCCCGGCTGACCCATCTCCTCTCGAGAGGCGGGAGTGACCGGGGGGCACGGCTGGCCCGCGATCTCGAGCCCGACCAGGTCGAAAGACCCGGCGGACGTCGGCAACACGATCGCGCGGTGAGACGCCTCCTCTTCGACGGGTCGTCACGAGCCGAGCGCTAGATCGCCGATCAGCCAGAGCTCGGTCTCGGTTTCGACGCGGCGGACGCGCCCCGAGGCAGGGTCGACGCGGCGATAACGACGGCCCTCACTCTCACTGATGTAGACATAACCGGCTGCGCTCTCGGAGACCCAGAGGGGCCCGCTGGCCGCAAGCTCGAAGCGGAGATCACCGTCGACGTCGTAGGCGCGGAGCCGCCCTCCCTTGGACTCCGTGGCCTCGACGGTCGCGAAGAGGGTGTCACCCGCTTTGTAAAGGAAGCTCGTCTCCGTATCGACCGTCTCGACTTTCCACTCCCGCGCGTCGATCAAACGCAAGCCGGCGGGCTCGCTCTCGACCTCCTCCCCCTCGACACGGTAGCCGACGCCGCTAACCGCGATCATGTCCCTTCCGAGGTAGACGGCCTGGCGCTCGGGCCCTTGGAGGAGCTTCGCCGTCGCCTCCGGCTCCAGCCAGTCGCCGAAGCGGCCCCAAAGCGAGACGGGCTCGCTCGGGCTGTGGTAGCTCGCTCTGAGCCTCGCGAGGTCGATGGCGGCGATGCGAAGACCAGCGTCGATGACGAAGGCGCGGCTCCCGACACGGTCGAGCGCGAGGCCAGGCGTGCGCTGCCGCACTGGGGTCTCTTCGGCGTCGGTCTCGCTCGGCCCGCCCTCCGTGCCGGAAAGGATCTCCGGCAGCCGAATGGAGCAGACGCGTCCCTCCCGATCGACGAGTGCGAACGTCGAAGGGCCGATCCGCTCTGGCGGCGCAAGAAGGACCGCGAGCCCGCCGCCGGTAGCCTTTGCCTGCTGGACGCGCCCCTGGAGCGTCTGTGCGCGGATGGCTCGGCCGCGCGCGAGATCGACGACGAGGATCCGGTTGCTCTCCACCTCTGGGGCGAGCGCGAGCAGGCGGTTCTCGCCAACCCAGGCGATCGCCTCAAGCGTGCCCGCCGCCTCGAGCTCGAGATGTGCGCGAAGGCGCATCCGCTCGAGGTCGACGACCTGGACCTCGCTGGAGTCTCCGCTCGCGAGCGCCAGCAGGCGTCCGCTGGGCGAGATCTCGGCGAAGCCGACGTGGGCCTTGAGTTTGACGCGCCGACCGGAAAACGGGCGCAACGTTCGCGGGTTGAGCTCGAAGAACTCGCCGCCGAGGGACGGCACCGCGAAGAGCCGATCGCTCTCGGTTCGCGCCGAAGACATGACGAGGCCATTGAGCTCGCAGTCCCGCCGCTCCGCAGCCGGCTGCCTCGCGTTCGTGCTCTCCGCCTTCTCCCCTGCCTCCCGGGTGCAGCCAGCAACGAGCACGAGAGCAGCGACGGCAGCCAGAATCGACGTCGCTCTCATGATGCTCCTACATCGCCGAAGCCGCGTACGTTCCGCCTCGTGCCGTTCTGATGACCGTCTCTCGCCTGATCATCGCGTCAGGTCGCTCACGGCGCTAGGCCTCTCCGGGGACTAGGAATTCGGGCCATTTGGCGGCGACTCGCCTAACCTCGCTCCCTGAGCGGAGGTCGATCACGGCGACCGAGGAAGTCCCCCCGCGAGCTACCTCGACGTAGGCTCGTCCGCGAAGCGTCTGAACTGCTCCAATGGGCTCACCTTCGAGCGCGTTCCACCGCCGCTCGCCGTCCAGGTCGTAGGCCCTGATCCCGTCCGAAGCGGAGTAGTCCCCGTATGCAAGGAGAATCCCCTTTTCGAATGAGAACCTTGCCGCCTCTTCGTCGAGCCTGCGAACCGTCTTTTGTTCCACATCGATCAAGGAGAGCCCGGCGGGCTTGAGCCCATTCCATCCTGTGCTCGCGATGAGGCCCTGGCCGAGCCATCCCGCTTCCCTGATCGGACCCTCCGGTGGTGCCTTCGCCTGGGCGACAGGGTCGAGCCAGTTATGGAGCCGGGAAAGGAGCGGGATAGACCGCGAGAGCTCATGGTAGGACACGGCAAGCGTGGCGATGTTGACCTCGGCGACTAACGGGCCTGCCGGAACTACGAAGGCCCGCCCCGACGGGTCAACGGCAAGCCCGGGCATCTCCATTTGGTAGCGCGGGGTCCCCTCCTGGGTGTCCTCTTCACGGCTTCCGGCGACGATCTGGCCGAGAAGGACAGTGCGAAGATCTCCGTTCTCGCCGGCGACCGCGAGGCGCGCGGGGCCGATGCCCTGCGCCGCCTCGATGAGGAGCACGACCCCACGGCCTACGCGGGTCGTGTGTATCGCCCAGCCTCCCAGAGGCTGGCGAGCCAAGACCCGCCGAGTGATCGGATCAAGGACGATTACGTCCTGGACATGCGGAACGGTGGGCCCCTGCATCCAAGCGAATTCCAGCGCGAGCAAGCGATGCGCCCTGGGCCAGGCAAGCGGCACTAGACTCCGCGAAGCGGAGCTCCGCCCGACGCGGCCGACGAGCTTCATCTGGGTCACGTCAACGATCCGCACCCCCTCGTTGCCTCGCCCTCCGACCGCGACCTTCTCACCATCAGGCGAGAAGACCGGGCTCCAGGCGCCACTCGACAAGCGCACCGGTGCCTCGGAACGCTGCTCGAGCGTACTGGGGTCGATCCGCTCGAGGTGGGAGCCCGCCTTGCCCTGATCTACCAGTGCAAGAACCGGCGAGCCGTGGAAGGGCGCCGTTGTGACGACAGGTTGTTCTTCGGAGCAGCCGACGAGGCCTACAAGAAGCACCGTGAGGGCGAGCACTCCGAGGACTCGCATTGCATCCCTTCTACGCCTGCAGCGGCTCCGAGGTTCCGCCACGCTGGAAGAGTTCACCTTCTAGGGGCGCCGAGCCACATCCACAATCTAGCCTCAAGTCTCTCCCTCCGAGACAGTCGACCCTCCGAGTCAATCGTCTACGAAGCGCCCAAGGCGAAACCCAACAGGCGAGACACATATGCATCCTAGATGCTAAGGTGTCTCGATGCTGGCCGTCTCGAAGCTCACTCCCGGCCAGGAGGCGTACTACGAGCGCTCGGTGGCGGCCGGCCTCGACGACTACTACGCGGGCCGCGGCGAATCGCCCGGCGTGTGGGCCGGGCGGGGCGCGGCCGAGCTCGAGCTCGACGGGGTGGTCGAGGAGGGCGAGCTCGGGCGGCTGATCAACGGCCGCCATCCGCGCACCTCCGCCCTCCTCCGCTGCCAACCGCCCAAGCGGCAGATCACCGTGGAGCAGATCGACGCGGAGACGGGCGAGCGGCGGCTCGAACACAAGACGCTCGCCCCGGTCGCCGGCTACGACCTCGTCTTCTCGCCCCCGAAGAGCGTCAGCCTCCTCCACGCCCTCGGGGACGTAGAGACTCGCCACGCCGTCAGCCAGGCGCACCTGGCCGCCTGGCAAGCGGCGCTCGCCTACCTCGAGCAGGAAGCGTGCGTCACGCGCAAGGGGAAGGACGGAGTCGTCCGCGAGCACGCCTCCGGCTTCGTCGCCGCCGCCTACCAGCACCGCACCTCGCGGGCGAAGGACCCGCACCTGCACACGCACGTGATCGTCGCCAACCTCGCCCGAAGTCCGGACGGGACCTGGCGGGCCCTCGACGGCGAGCCGATCCTGAAGAGCTACCGGCTCGCCGCCGGCTATCTCTACCAGGCGCAGCTCCGTTTCGAGCTGACGCAGAGGCTCGGGGTCGAGTGGCGCGAACCGGTGAAAGGGATGGCCGAGCTCGCCGGCGTCCCCGAGGGAGCGTTGCGCGCGTTCTCGCAGCGGCGAAGTCAGGTGCTCGACTACCTGGAGCGCCAGGGCACATCGGGCTTCTACGCGGCCAAGGTGGCGGCCGTGCAAACCCGTGATCGCAAGGAGCCGGTCGACCTGCCCCGCCTGCAGGAGGAGTGGCGGGTGCGAGCGGCCGAGCACAACTTCGGCCGCCGCGAGCTCGAGCGCCTGCTCGGCGGCACGCCCTATCGGGAGCTCGACCGCCGGAGCTTGCTCGCGATCGCCGCGAGGCTGATCGGCCCGACCGGCCTGACCGAGAAGCGGACGACCTTCAGCGCACCTGAGACGGTCATGGCCTGGGCGGAGGCGCACTCCCAAGGCGCTTCCGTGGAGCGCGTGCTTCGCCTCGCCGATCGCTTCACGGCCATAGAGAGCGTGGTGCCGGTCGTCTCCGGAGCCTCGCCAGGGCGCCCGGCCCGGTTCTCGACGTCCGATCTTCTCCGCTGCGAGCGCACGGCCTTGGCCGTTGTCGACCGGGGGCGCGCAGCGGGCGCACCTGCGGCGTCCCGGCGAAGCTTGGAGTCCGCCTTGTGCGCGAGGTCCCTCGGCGCCGATCAGGAGGCGATGCTGCGCGCGGTGACGGCCAGTCCGGATCGGGTCGTATCCGTTGTTGGGAGGGCCGGGACAGGGAAGACCACGGGGCTCGGCGCTGTGGGTCACGCCTTCCGGAATGAGGGCGTCACCATGATCGGGTGCGCGCCCACCGGGGTCGCGGCTGAGAGGCTCGTCCGCGAGTCCGGTATCCCGAGCACCACGCTACATCGCGTCGTCGCGGACGCGACGCGGCGGGGCGGCTTGCCGAGGGGGTGCGTGCTCGTCGTCGACGAGGCGGGGATGGCCGACACGCGCACGCTCACGCGCGCGCTCCTCGAGGTCGAGCGGGCGGAGGGCAAGGCGATCCTCGTCGGCGACCCTGCCCAGCTCCCCGCTGTCGGCGCCGGCGGGCTCTTCGCCGCGATCGTCGATCGCTACGGGGCCGCGGAGCTGCGCGACAGCCGCCGCCAGCGCGACGAGCTCGAGCGACGCACCCTGGAGGCGATCCGAAACGGTGACGGCGGCGAGTACCTAGCCTACGCCGTGGAGCGCGGGCGAGTGGTGGTGACCGAGGACCAGGCGGAGGCGAAAACGCGACTGATAGCCGACTGGTGGCGGGCGGCCCGCGACGACCCTGCCGGCAGCGTCATGATCGCCTATCGCCGCCGTGACTTCGCCGGCCTGAACGCCGCCGCCCGAACGCTCATGGACCGGGAAGGGCGGCTGGGCACGGAGCGGCTCCGCCTCACGGACGTCGAGCTCGCGGCCGGCGACCGGGTCGTCTGTCTCCAGAACGACCGACGGCTTCGCGTCGCGAATGGCACTCGCGGCACCGTCGTCGCGGTCGACCTGGGAGAGCGAGCGATCGTCCTCGAGACGGACGAGGGGAGGCGGCTCTCACTTCCTGCTGCCTACCTCGACGCCGGTCACGTCCGCCACGCCTACGCGCTCACCGGGCACAAGACGCAAGGGCTCACCCTGGAGCGCACCTTCGTCCTCGCAAGCGGCGAGGGAAGCCTCAAGGAGTGGGGCTACGTCGCCTTCTCCCGCGCCCGTACGGAGACGCGTCTCTACACGAGCGCGGCCGAGCTCCAGTCCGACGTGCACCCGCGCTACCGAGCCGAGACACCCGAGCCGCTCGACCAGCTCGCCGGCGCGCTCGCCTGCTCGGCAGCCGAAGAGCTTGCCCTTGACGTACGAGGCGGCCCGAGCAGTCGGGCGAGGTCGGGCTCCCCGGGTCCTCTCGATCGCGAGGCGATCGTGCGTCAGGGACCTGCCCTCGTCCAGCGCCGGCTCGGCGCCGAGAAGCAGCGGGCCGAGGAGGTGCGGCGCCTACGGGCCTCCGAACACGAGCTGGCCGGCCTCGGCCTGATCGCACGCGCCCGCCGCGGGCCCGCACTGCGCGAGGAGATCGCCGAGCGGCAGGAGGTAGTCGCCCGCGTGGACCGTGAGCTGTACGACATCGACCGCGAGCTTCAGGCTTACCGCCAGAAGGCCGCGACACTATCGGCCGCGCGTGAGCGTCCCCCACGGGCCATCGCCCGCGAGCGCTCACGTCAGATCGGGCTCGACCTCTGAAGTTACGGCCGCGCGCCGAGACGGTCGAGCGGAGTGCCGTCGTCACAGCTGACCTCGCGGCTCCGCTCCAGCTCCCCGACGTACTCTCGAACCTCGCCCCGGCGCACGAGGTGAAGGATCGCGCAGTCGAGCAAGAGCGGCCCATCGCCCTCCAGCTCTTCGCAGGGAACGGTCCCTGCGTCTCCCCCAGCCTCCGCTGTCGCGCACTCCTCCGAAGAGCCGGACTCCGCGAAGGCGACGTGCGCGGCGAGGCTCAGAGTCCCGTCCTCGTAGATCCACCCCTCCCGCTCGAACCGCGAGCAGTACGTGCTCTCGATGTACCGCCGTACGTCTGCCTCGGCAAGCCCATCCGACTCAGCACGCTCGAGGAAGCGCTCGACACAGCGATCGACCCGGGAAGCAGCCTCGGCCGATGCGTCGCCGCTCGCCCCCGCGTTTGGGCCCGCGTCCTCGCCCGAGCCGCAGCCGGCGGCGACGACCAGGATCACGGCGAGGGCAATGCGAAGGCGCACCGTTCAACGCCAGCCTACTGCGGTGGTCGAGCAGGCGCGTCGCGCACACCGGAGGCTCGACCGGGAGCGAGGCCGGTCGCTCAAGGTCAACGCTCGAGGCCGAGCGTGCGCTGGATGCCCACCTCGAGCTCCATGATCCGGCGCAGCTCGCGGGAGCGCTCCAGGTCGCGCTCTCGCCCAAGCGCCGCCGACATGCGGGCGAGGTCGGGGACGGAGGCGACCTGCGGACGCAGGCCGTGCCCGATGTGCTCCCGGCTCGCCCCCCGGCGCAGGTCCTCGAATCCCTTCCGCGTGCCGGCCGGCTCGGGCACGATCTGCAGCTCCCCCTTCGCCGTCCGCAACCGGATCACGGACTCGCGCGCCAGCGCCTCCTCGTCGAGCGCGAGCCGCCTGCGATCCGCCCGCTTCGCCTCCAACTCGGCCAGGGCCCGCTCGAGCCGCTCGACGTTCTCCGGCCGCAGCGAGGGGCAGATGTCGACGCCGCTAGTCAGCTCGTCTGTTCCTCGGATCACCCGGGCGAACCCACCGATGAGCACGTAGGAGACGTAGTTGCGATCGAGCGCCGCCAGGAGACCGCGCGGATCGAAGACATCGCCCTGCCCCGCCACCGCTCAGCCTCCCTCCCGCTCCCGCCGCCCGAGCAGCCGATTCACCCGCCGCTCCGGCGAGAGCATCTGCAGCTCGGCCGCCCGCTCGTCCTGCGCCGAGTCGTAGACGACGAGCTCAAGCGGAATATCGAAGCCGCACACACGCACCAGCTCGACCAGGGTGTCGATGCTCGGAGCGACGCTGCCCTGCTCCCAGCGGGCGATCACCGTCCTGTCCTTCCCACTCCTCGCCGCCAACTCCTGCTGACTCAGGCCCGCGCGCAACCGAGCCTCCCGGATCAGCGCCGCGCTCCTCACGGTCTCCGCACGCATGGGCCCAGTCTAGTTGCTTCGCCTTGATTTCGTCAATGTAGGCATATATGCTTCTATTTCCTTCTTGACGTGAGCGACCGTCTCCTCACCGCTGCCGATGTCGCCGAGCTGCTCGGTGTCCCGGTCAGCTGGGTGCGCGAACACACGAGGAGCGGCCGCATCCCTCACGTCCAGCTTGGCCGCTACGTCCGCTACCGGCAGGAGACGGTGGTGAACTGGATCGGTCAGCAAGAGGTGGACGCGTTCCGCAAGTACCGTCCGCGCATTCCCGCGTGACAACGAGGAGGCCGAGATGCCGAGAGGAGCCGCAGTCGTCCGCTACCCAGGCAAGCGAGGCGCCGTCTGGCGGATCAAGTACCGCGACGCCGCGGGCAAGCAAGTCCAGGAGACGCTCGGGCCCGACCCGCCCTGGACCGAGCGCAAGGCGCAGCGGGAGCTCGGCAAACGCCTCGCGGCGGTCGACCAAGGCTTCCGGAAGCCGGAGCGGACGACGTTCGCTGGCTTCACCGACCGCTTCGAGCGTGACTACCTGCCAGGCCGAAACCTCAAGCCGACGACCGCCGAGAACTACGGCTACATCCTCCGCCGGCACCTTCTGCCCTTCTTCGGCGACCTCCCGCTGACCGAGATCGAGGCGCGGCCGGAGCTGATCGACGCCTACGTCGCGTTTAAGTCGGAAGCCAAGCTCTCGCCGAAGACGATCCAGAACCACCTCTTGCTCCTCAACGTCATGCTGCGCCGGGCCGTCGTCTGGCGGCTGATCCGCACGAACCCCGTCTCGAGCATCGATCGGCCGAGCCTCGCCGCGCAGCCCGAGATGAGCGTCCTGACCGAAGCGGAGATCGCGCGGCTGGCGAGCGCCTACGACGAGCTAGCGGACGAGGCGTCGAAGGCAGAGCGTCCCTGGTGGCTGCTCGCCAAGGCGATCGTCCTCACGGCGCTCGGAACGGCGATGAGGCGCGGCGAGCTCATCGGCCTGCGCTGGAACTCGGTCAACCTCCTCGAAGGGAAGATCGACGTCCGGGAGGCGTTCGTTCGTGGTCGGTTCACGAGCCCGAAGAGCAGGGCGTCGCGGCGCGTCGTCGACCTCGGGCCGCGGACGCTCAGCGTCCTCGAGGAGCAGTGGCGCCGGAACCCTTACCGGGGTGACGACGACCTCGTCTTCGGCCACCCCACGAAGGGCACTCCGGTCGACACGAGCAAGCTCGCGAAGCACTACCTCAAGCCCGCGCTCGAACGCGCCGGGATCGAAAAGCCCTTCCGCCCCTTCCACGATCTCCGGCACACTTCGCTGACGCACGCTGCCGCGGCCGGGAACCCGCAGATCTACGTCCAGGCGCGGGCCGGCCACTCCCAGGGCTCGATCACCGAGCGGTACATGCACGCCGCCCAGGTCCTCTTCCCAGGCGCCGCGGCGAAGAGCGAAGATCGGATGTTCGGCCGGTCGGCGCCGTCGTAGGCCCGCCGACCCGACGCGCTCCCCGGCTTGCGGCACCCGACGGCTATCGACAAGCCGAGAGCGGAACGCCCGCCTCCGGCATGGGGACCACGAGGCACGCAACGATCCGCCCGTCGCCTGCGAGTCCGACCAGCTTTCGGATCGGCAGCCGCGGCGGCTGTCCGCGCAGGTGCGGCAGCTCCGGTAGCCGCGCGGCGTAGAAGCGGATCGCTGAGCCGAGTTCCTCGGGAGCGTCGAACGTTGGTGTGCGCAGGATCGTGCCGTCCAGATGGATCACGACCTCGTCGGCCGTGTCGATGACGGGTCCGACGATGTGGGCGGGAAACTCGTCGTCGGACGCGCCGGCGTGAAACGTAATCGCGTGGGGCGTGTACGGCTTCGACTGTGCTGTACGGGGCACGCCTTCGATCTGGTCGCAGCTCATTGCGGCGCCATAGCCCGTCGACCGCGCTGTGGCGGTCGGTCCCAGCGAGAAGCAGATGCCGTCCGTGGCGCTGCGGTAGGCGGTGAGCTGCCACGGCTTGCCGTCCCAGGTGCCCGTCTTGACAACGGTGACGGCGGTTACAGGAATCGGTGCGTCGCCGAACCGAAGGAACCACCAGTTCTGGGAGGCTGCGAGGGCGACGAGTGGAACCGCAATCGCAGCAGTAACTGCGGCGATGAGCACGAGACGGCGCGAGGTGGGCGACGTCATCGGACCTCGCCGGCTCCCGCTGCGCCGGCCGCGCGGGATCGGCCTGTCGGCCCGCGTCGGACGCGCGTGTTCCCCTTCGGCTAGGCGAGCATCGCCGATGACACGCCCCCAGTCGCCGCCTTCATCCGCGAACCTCGGTACGAGGTCATCGAGCACGGCGGTCACGTAATCGGTCATCTCGTCACCTCTCCAAGAACGTCGTGGAGCTTCGCGTGCGCGGCGTGCAGGGTCGCGCCCACCGTGCCGCGCGCGACACCGAGAACCGCGCTGATCTGGTCGTAGTCGAGATCGGCGTAATGGCGGAGAAATAAGGTCACCCGTTGGCGCTCGGGAAGGTCGGCGATGGCCGCGCGCACCTCCGGCCACTCGGCGTTCTCGTCTGGGGCCGTCTCCGGAACGTGGTCGAGAGCGTGGGTCTGATGGCGCTTCTCAACCAAGCAGACGTTCACGAGAGTTCGCCAAATCCACGCTTCAAGGCTCCCCTCACCGCGGAAGTCGCCAAGCGACCTGATGGCGCGCACGAACGTCTCGTGGACGGCGTCCCGGCCGCGCTCGACGTCGCCAAGGACGGCGACCGCCACGCGAAGGAAGCGCGAGTAGCGCTGTCGGTAGATCATCTCGATCTCTCCAATCGAGCCAGTCGCACTCGCATGGAGCTTCACGGGCATGTACCTCTAGAGATTCACCAGGGGATCAGATCGTTTAGTCATCATTGCGGCCGGAGCACCCGGAGGGAGCCATTCCGTCCTCCGACGTCCCCGGAAGAACGACGGGGAACGGGCCACCCTCGGCTGCTCCGCAACGCCGATGGGTACAAAAGGGGGTACAAAGTCGATCCCAACGCCGTCCGCGAAGTAGACAAAAGGCCCCGCTTAGCAGGGCCTTTCTGAGTAGCGGGGGCAGGATTTGAACCTGCGACCTCCGGGTTATGAGCCCGGCGAGCTACCTGACTGCTCCACCTGGCTCGCGTTCGGGATCTTCGCCCTCGCGCTCGTCGCGGCGGCGGTCTTCGCCGCCTTCGCCTTCGGCCGGCTCAAGCGGCTGACGGCGGCGGCCGAGGCGATCCAGGCCCGTCTCGAGGAGCTCGCACGCGCGTCCGAGGAGCTGGAGCGGCGTATGGCGCACGCGCAGGAGCGTGCCGAGGAGTACGAGCGCCACCGGGCGCGGATGGAGGCCTCGCTCGAGCGCCTCGCGGTGCTCACCACGGCGCTCTCCGAAGCCCGCGGCAGGGTCAAGCGGTTGCAGAAGACCTACCTGCGCAAGTGACCCGCGTCGGGATTGTCGACCTGGGCACGAACTCGACGCGCCTCCTCGTCGCCGACGTCGAGGACGGGACCGTGCACGAGCTCGAGCGCCGGCTCACGATCACGCGCCTGGGCGAGGGAGTGGACGAGCGGCGGCTCCTCCTCCCCACGGCCCTCGCGCGGGTTCGCAACACGCTCACGGAGTACCGGCGAACGCTCGACGAGGGCGGCGCCGAGCGGACGCTCGCGGTCGCGACCAGCGCCGTGCGCGACGCCGAGAACGGCGAGGCGTTCCTCGGCGAGGTCGAGTGGACCTATGGATTCGACACGCGTCTGCTCTCCGGGGAGGGGGAGGCGCTCATGACCTTCCGCGGAGTGGCCGCCGGGCGCGAGCTGGCCGCCGACACGCTCGTCGTCGACGTCGGCGGCGGGTCGACGGAGCTCGTGCTCGGCGGGAAGGATGGAGTCGCCTGGCACGAAAGCCTCGACCTGGGCTGCGTGCGCCTGACCGAGCGCTTCCTCCGCGCGGATCCGCCCACGCCGGAGGAGCTCGACGCCTGCGCCGACCACGTCCGCGGATTGCTGGCGGAGCGGGCGCCTGCAGAGCCGCGACCGACCCGCGCCGTCGGCGTCGCCGGGACTGTGACGACCCTCGCCGTCCTCTCCCTCGGCCTGCCCGAGGAGGACCCCGCGCTCCTCCACGGCCACCGGATGACCTCGGCCCTGATCCAGGCCGAGGTCGAGCGGCTGGCCGCCCTGCGCGTCTCGGAGATCCGCGGCCTGCGGGGCATGCACCCCGACCGTGCGCCCGTCATCATCGCCGGCGCGCTCGTCGTCGCGGAGACGCTTCGCTTCTTCCGGCTCGACGACGTCGAGGTGAGCGAGCACGACCTGATGCACGGCGCCGCGCTCGCAGCCGCCGAGCTGCCCGAGCGGCACGAGGGCGCCGCGCCTCCCGGCGCCTACACCTGCTGCTGATCCTCGTCCGGCTCGGGCGGGGGCTCGTCCTCGGCCAGGCGGCGCAGGACCGGCTCGCGCGGGAGGACGCCGAGCAGGCGCCCGTCCTCCACGACAGGGAGCCGCTCCAGCCCGCGGTCCGCCATCAGGAGCAGCGCCTCGTCGAGCGGCGTGTCCGGGCTCACGGTGGCCACGTCCGGATCGGCCAGGTCGCGCACGGCCAGGGCGCGCAGGTCGCGCCCCTGCGCGACCGCGGCGACGATCGCCTCCTTCGTGACGCAGCCGTGCAGGCGGTCGCCGTCGGCGACGAGCACGCTCTCCACCTGCGGCTTCGCGAGCAGGGCAGCGGCAGCCTGCGCGGGCGCCTCCGGCTGGAGCACGCGCGGGTCGGCGACGAGCGCCTCGCGGACGATCATGGGTGAACGTCTGCCGTCGCCATCGGCAGAGTGTAGTGCCCATCCGGGTGCACTCATGCCGCTCGCTCGACCACGAGGGTGAGCCCCTCGAGCCTCTGAACGCGCACGCGCTCGCCCTTACCGGCGCCCTCGTCGCACCGCGCCCGCCAGAGCTCTCCCTGGACGCGGACCTGCCCCAGCGGAAGACACGGGGTCACGACCTCGGCGATCGCGCCGACGAGCATCTCCGGGCCCACCTGGACGCGGCGGCGGCGCGAGAGCCAGATCCAGAAGAAGGTCTCGGCGACCTCGATGGCGGCCGCGAGGGCGACCACCGGGATCGCCCACTCGACCGGGAGGACGAGGACGGCCAGGAGAATCGCGCCGAGGAGGAGCATCGGCGCGATTCTCGCTCACCCGCAGCCCTACCTGATGAGCAGGAAGCCGATCGCCCTCCGGCCGACGACGACCGCGTCCAGCTGCTCCGTGGCCTGCGCGCGGACGGCCTGGGCCGGGCCGAGGCGAAGTCGCGCGACGAGGACGTCCCCGCGCGGCTGGTTCTGGAAGCCCGCGAGGAGCTGGTCGAAGGTCGGATCCTCCGCCTCCTCTTCGCACTCCTCGTCGGAGATGAAACACGGGATCTCCGCCGAGACCGACCCGCCGCCGACGACCTCGATGAACCCGCTTCGCCGCGCGTTGGCGGGCACGCGCAGCGAGAGGTCGACGGTCTGCGTCCCGGAGCGGCGGGCGGGCCTCAGCACGGCGCGGAGCCTGATCAGCCGCCCGGGCCTCGCCGCGACGAAGTCCCTCGTCACGTACCTCGAGCCGTTCCAGACCAGCAGCCGCCTGACGTCGTAGCGCTCGAAGGCCTTCTCGACCTCGAGCGTGGGAACGTCGATGCTCGTGACGACGATGTCCTCGCCGTCGAACGCCTGCAGGACCTCCGCGGTGGACGCCAGCTCGACCACCGAGTCGAAGGAGATGTCGTCCGCCGAGGCGTAGTGCGAGGAGCGGGAGAGCTCCCACGTCGCGCCCCGGTCCCGCGTGCCCCGGATCGTGTAGCCGACCTCCGAGTTCCCGGGGCCGATCCGGTCGATGGTCACGTCGATGTTCTGGAAGAGGTGCGTGAACGCGAGGAAGGGGAGGAACTCGGGGAAGACGGCCTCGCTCATCCCGCTCCGGCTTCGGCCCAGGTCGAGGTCCGTGACCGTGGAGGTGACCGGCGACCCGACTGGCCCGTCGCCCAGCTCGGCGACGATCCCGGCAAGGCGGTCCTGCGTCAGCGTGCCGACGTTCTCGGCCACGTTGGCGAGCTTGTAGCTGCCGAAGATCGGATCCTTGACGATCGTGATCGTGTCAGCCGCGCGAACCGCCATCGTCGTGTCGCCCGTCCAGTTGAACGGGTGCCCGAACGCGACGGCGCGACCCTCGCAGACGAAGGTCGTCGTCCCGATGCCGGCCACCGTGACGTCGCCCAGCGACATAGCCGCCGCGAAGGAGTCGCCCGCACGGAGTCGCCCCGGCGGGTTCTGAGGGTTGTTCGAGGCCGAGGAGCCCATGTAGGGGATGAAGGGCAGGCCCTGGCGGTCGATCGCGGCCTGCAGCTGCCGCAGGCCCCGATCGGTGAGCCCGGAGGCCGAGAGCGGAGTCTTCAAGCGGGTCAGCGAGGCCGTCTGCGTGACGGAGAGGCCGCTCGCGGCGGCCATCCGCGCGGCGAGCCCTGGCGGAACCCTGATTCTGGCAGCCGCGGGCCTGACGTCCTCGCCGAGGTCGAGCAGCGCGTCCATGTCCTCCGCGGGCGTCAAACCCGCGAGCGTCGAGCCCCCGCCCGCTAGCCCGTAGGCGATCGCGCCGGCGAGCTTGAACTCCCACGTTCTTGGGTCACGGAAGAAGACAGGCGATCCTGAGGCGCCGGCCCAGAGACCTCCCGCCGCCGAGACGGCGGAGCCGGAGAGGTCGACGACGATGATGTCGCGGCCGGGCCCGACCGCGTCGCGGAGGATGCCGAGCACCTCGGCGCTGAAGGTCGAGAGCGTCCGCCCTCGCGTCACCGAGAGCGCCGTCCCCTGCATCCCAGTCGTCACCCGGTCGAGCGGCAGGATGGACGGGCATTCGCCCGTCAGGCTCCCGGGTGAGGACGTCTGGCCCGTCGCGGGTGCGACCGCCCATGCCGCAACGGCAATCGCCAGAACGAGAACGCCCAGGACCGCCCGTCGTGCGCGCGTTACGCTCATTCCTCGGTCTCCTCCGGTGTCGTCGCTCCCGCGGCCGCGCGAGATTGCTGGAGTGCTCATCATGAGCCCTGCACCTCCAGATTCCAAGCCTTTTGAGGCGATTCCTGGACGATTGGACGGGTTCACGGATCGCCGGGAACCGCTGCTCGAGTGCCGGGGGTGAGATTCGAACTCACACGCCCTTGCGGGCAGGGGGTTTTAAGCCCCCCGCGTCTACCGTTCCGCCACCCCGGCACGGGATCGGGCTAGCTTGATCCTTGCTGTAACGAGTCGAGGGGGAACTCCTCGGGAGCGTCGCCCTGCCGACCGCGGTAGTCGTCGCTGAACTGGTCGAACGCCGCCTCGTCGAAATCCGTGCACCGCATCATGTGCGTCCAGGAGGTGAGCACGATCTTGTCGGCGAGTGTGGGATCCTCCTTCTCGAGTTCCTCCGGGAGCGGCGCAACGATGAGGCCGCGCGTGTCCTTTTGGTACCAGTCTGCGATGTTCGCGATCGCCGCGTCGGGCACCTTGCTCCCGTACTGGACGACGACGCCGCCGTGCTCGAGATTGTGGACTGCGCGGATCTGCGGGACGGGCTGGTCGTAGAGGTTCCAGATCGCCGGCGTCCGGTTGTGAGAGCCGCTCGTCGCCGGGATCGAGTTGTACTCGTAGCCCGCGGGCAGCTCCTCGACGTGCTTCGCCTCGAGAGCGTCGAACGTCTGGAGCTG
>JAIBJN010000048.1 GCA_020029595.1 Actinomycetota bacterium
GGGGTCGCCCACGTGCCGGCTCCACACGGGCAGGCCCTGGCTCTCGCCCTCCTCGAGGTCGCTCCCGCGCACGACGGTCCACCGCGTGTCGCTGGCGAACACCCGCCGGCACGCCTCCACCTGGTCGTCAAGGTCGGCGAAGCGAGCGAAACGCGCGAGCGGGCCGAAGACCTTCACGACCGCCTTGAGCTTCCACGAGTACACGTCCTGGCCGTTGCGCGTGATGTGCCACCCGCACGAGAACACGAGGCGCGCACCCGGAGGGGCGTGGTCGAGCACCGCCTGGGCCGTCCCGGTCGAGTACCCGTGGACGCCTCGTGGGACCAGCACGACGAGCACCCCGTCGCACCCCGCGAGCGCGCGCTTGATGACCTCGCGGTCGTTCGTCGCTCCCGGAACGACAGTGATGCGCCCCTTGAACGCGTCGAGCTTCCCCACGCTTTGCTCCCGGCACACGCCAACCACCTCGTAGCTCCGATCCAGCGCGTGCCGCACCATGTACTGCCCGAGCTTCCCAGAGCCCCCGACGATGCAAACCCTCATCGTGTGCATCCCGTAGCCCCCTGGACATCAGGTGAGCCGTACTTGTCTTGGACGATCGCTTTCATCGGATTCTCCCTGTTCACGCCGCGGTAGATGAAGGCCCTCTACGCGACGAGCCCGACTACCAGCGGGTCGTCGCGTTCTATAGTCGAGAGCCGCTGCGAAGCTTGGGGCTGGCTCTGACTCTATTCGAGCAACCCGGCGGTCAGGGGACATTCCTGAGCACTCGCGCAAGCGACGTAGGTCTACCGATTTCCGCGGCTCCGACGCGTTGAAGTCGGTTTAGTTCGTCTGCCGGAAACCCAAAGTTCGCGGAAGGTTCTCACCTGCCGCACCCTGCTGCGGGGGCCAGATGCACTCAGTACGCGTAAAGGGAGGCTCACCATGGCCAGGCTGATCTACTCGGCGATCACGTCGCTCGACGGCTACGTAGCGGACGAGGACGGCAACTTCGACTGGGCTGCGCCGGACGAGGAGGTGCACATCGTCAACGACCTCGAGCGGCCGGTCGGCACCTACCTCTACGGGCGCCGCATGTACGAGGTGATGGTCGACTGGGAGACCGCCCACACCCTCGCCGACCAGCCGCCCTTCATGCAGGACCTCGCGGAGATATGGCAGGCGGCCGACAAGATCGTGTACTCAAAGACGCTGGAGACGGTATCCAGCGCCAGGACGCGGATCGAGCGAGACTTCCGTGCGCCCTCGTTTCCCGTCTCATGAGATGAGCGCGATGAACCGCCGACCGAGATCACGCACGGAGAAGCTCCTTCTCGGAGTACTCGGGCTGACCGCCATCCTTCTGTTGACGTCGCTGGCGCTCGCCTTGAAGCCGGATTCGAAGCCACGCCCGCTGTCGTCGGGCATCCTCGGGACGGTGATCGCATCGCCGTGCAGGCCTGTGGAGATGGCCGGCGATCCACCTTGTCCCGGGCACGAGGGGGAGCTCCGGGTCCTTCGCCCCGACGGGAACCTCGTCACCGTTTCTCACACCGACCGCAACGGCCGCTTCCGCGTTGAGCTTCCTCCCGGTCGGTACATGCTCGATCCGGGCGACGGCGGCTATGCGATCGCCAAGGGCGGTGCCCGCGCCACCGTGCGCGAGAACGCCTTCACTCGCGTCGAGCTCTTCTACTACACCGGCATTCAGTAAGCGGGCAGCGGCAACGGTTCGTCCTTCCCACTGACGCGTATAGTGCGAGGAGTTCGTCCGCGCGATGAAGCTCGCGCCCAACCGCCCTTCGGGGCTGGTGGCCTCTACCACTCGAACGCTTTTCGGAGGAGGTAGATGTGCCTCAGTTCAGGCGCGAGTGGAGAGCGTCCCTCCTGCTCGGCGGTGTCTCGTTCGCTGCTCCGTTCCTCGTCACCATGGCGTTCGCCTACTGGGCGCTCGATTGGTCGAGCGACGCCGCCCAGATCGCGGGCATCGCGCTCTCGACGACGAGCCTGGCCGTCGTCTACGCGGTGCTGGTCGAGACCGGCCTCAACCAGACGCTGATCGGCAAGCGGATCATGTCCGCGACGTTCGTAACCGACTTCGGCACCGCAGCCGCGCGCTCGATCCTCTTCATCAAGCCGAATTTCTGGATCGTGGTTTTCGCCGCCGTCTCCGCCGTGTTGAAACTTCGGACTGCCGCGGCTTTCGCCCTCGTTCTTCGGCCGCTACGGCAACTGCGTGATCGAGCCCGAGATCAAGCTCCGTCTTTGCCAGCCTCTTCCTACTCATGTGGCTAGGCGACAAGGCGCACTCGCACGCGGTCCTACCTGCCTTCATCCTCGGCCTCGCTCTCGCAAACCACTACGCCACGCATCGCAAGGAGCAGGAACGCCTGCGCGTGGTCGCCTTCGCCTTCCTGACGCCCCTCTTCTTCTTCAAGGGCGGCATGAGCGTCTCCGTCTACGCGCTGTGGGCGAAACTCGGCGTGCTCGCGCTCCTCTTCGGAGCGAAGCTGGTGCCCAAGCTCCTCGGCGTCTACCCGCTCGCCCGCCGCTACTGCGCCCCGCACGGCGCCTTCACCACCCTGCTGATGTCGACGGGGCTCACCTTCGGCACGATCTCCTCGCTCTACGGCCTGCAGGCGGGCATCATCGACGAGGCCCAGTTCTCGCTCCTCGTCGCCACCGTCGTCCTCTCGGCGATCGTCCCCGACCGTGATCGCGCAGCGCTTCTTCCAGCCTTCCGCGGTGGAGGAGGCCCGGCGCGAACAGAGGGTTACGATCGGCAAGCCCCTGCTCGAGCGGGAGGGCCGCTAGATGCCCTACGAGAAAATTCTGGCTGCAATCGACGGATCGGAAGCATCCGACCATGCCTTCACCGCGGCGCTCGAGCTCGCCTCGCTGGGCGCCCACCTGACCGCTCTCGCGGTCGAGGGACCCCTTCCCGCCTACGCAGCCACTGTCGGAGAGGTCGAGGAGGTGCGCCGCGAGAAGGACGCCTTCTTCGAACGCCTCCTCGCTCACACGCGAGAGCAGGCCGAGAGAGCTGGGGTCGCGCTCGAGGTTGAGCTTCGCCCCGGACATGCCGCCGAGCTGATCGTCCGGGTCGCCCAGGAGAAGCAGACCGACCTGATCGTCCTCGGCCACAAAGGCCACTTCCTGCGAGACCACCTGCTCGGCTCGACCGCCGACCGCGTCGCCGAGCACGCGGACTGCCCGGTGATGATCGTCAAGTAATGACCCCGGTGAGCGCTTCGTCCGCAATGCGGGCCGAAGCCACCGCATCCGGATCGCCAGACTCCTCGTCGGGCGTTTTGCCAGTTGAAACGCCAGGCCCCAGACTGACGGTATGCGAGCCACGTACGCGGTCATTCTCACAACGATTCGCGCGGTCAAGCTGATTGCCCGCGATGGCCGCATCCCGAAGCCGCTCCGCGGGGCTGCCGCCCTTGGGCTACTACCGATACCAGGCCCGTTTGACGAGGCTGTGCTTTGCCTCGTCGGCCTGGTCCTCTGGGCCTTCTACCGGGAATCATTCACCGAGGCGTGGCGATGCGCGGGCGAGCGGCGGTTCGATAATCGAATCGCTAACCCGCCGGGCGGCGAGTGATGCCCCGCGACAGCGAAGCGCGGTGTCGAAGCGTGGCGACGTCGCGACCTCGAGACGGTCGAGGCCATGCTCGATCCTGCGGTCGAGTGGCGCGGCTGGCATGGGTGAACACACGTCCGAGTGTGGAATTCTCCTGCAACTATCGCCGCGACCCGGCCCACGCTCGGACTGCGCCGCAGTCCGCCTATCGCATCGAAGAACGCCCCCTCGGTTCGACTCGGGGATGTCCCTGAGCTAGACGGATGATTAAGACCAGGAGATTCCCCAAGGGCATCTCCGGGATTGCGCCGGTGTAGGAGCTGAGCACACGGAGTAGCGTTTCCCGCATGCCACCTCACACACCACATGAGGATGTCATGCACTCGAGCGTGACCGACAAGGCGCTCTCCGGAAACTCAAAGCTGATCGGTGAGATCGAGCGCTACCTCGAGGCGGTGGAGGTGTTTCGCCGCGAGGGGTGCACGCCGCACTGGTCTTCCGTAGAGGTCTACGTCGCCGAGCTTTCGCTGGCTTGTGCTGGTCGCCACACGGTCGGATAATCGGAGTCCTGGCGGGAGACCTTGTCGACGACCGACAGACTCGCACAAGCGGAGCGGGAGTTCCGAGGCGGTAACGCCCTCGTCGCGCTCAGGCTTCTCAGGGAGGAGAGGCTCGTCCCTGGCGTGCCGCGAGACGCCGAGCGTCTGCGCGGGATCGTGGAACTCGCGCGCCGGATCCAGGCCCAGTCCGAAGGGGGCGCGGTTGACGAAGCCTCGCGCCTCCTCGCCGCGGCTCAGAGCGACCTGAGCTTCGCGGAGCGGCAGGACGCGATCGGGCGTCAGCGGCTCGAGCAGGCTCGCGCGGCCGTCGAGGCCGGTGACGGCGGGGCCGCGTTGGCCGCGCTCGACGAGGCCTTCCGCAAGGAGCTCGAGAAGTGGCCGGACCGGCGCGACCGCGAGACTCTGGCGGAGGTCGCGGCGCTCGCGGACCGAATCGCTCCGGCCACTGGAGGGAGGTCGAGGAGGCGTCTCGAGAGGATCCGAGCGGACGCCCGCCGCGCGCTCTCGCAAGCGCCGGTGCGCGCTGCCGCCGAACTGCCACCTCCGGAGCCTCCCCCACCCGCTCCGGCCGCAGCGCCGGCTCCGGGGAACGGGCTCGGCGAGCGGCTCGACGTCTTCGAGCGGCACCTGAGAGCGCTCGAGGCCTCGCTCGCGGAGCTCCGCGAGAAGGAGCTTCCTGAGCTCCGCGCGCTCGCCGCCGGGGTCGCACCGGTTGCCGAGCCCGAGCCGATCGCCCCGGCGGCGCCGGAACCCGCCCTTCCGCCGATCGTCCCGCCTCCCCCGGCCGTGCCCCCTCTGCCGATTCCCGAGCCCCCGGCGCCGCCGGCAGCGCCTGCGCCCGCCCCACCCGCCGCGCCGGCGCCGAGGCCGGTTACGCCGGTCAGAGCTCCGACTCCGGAGCGGCCGGCTCCGCGCCGACGGCCGCGCCCGCGCGTCACGGCCGCACAGGTCCAGGATCCGCGCGTCCTGGCCTGGACGGGCGGGATCGTGACGCTCCTCGGCATCGTCTTCATCTCGGTGCTCGCTGCGGACCGCGGCTGGGTGAGCGCGGAGCTCCGCGTCGTTATCGGCGCGCTCGTCTCCGCCGCGCTCTACGGCGCGGGCGTCCTCGCCTACCGGCGCTACGGGCGGACCTGGGCTGCGCTCGCCGCGGCTGGAGCCGGAATCGGCGGAGCCTACGCGACGCTCGCCGCGGCAGCAGCCGTCTACGACTTCCTGGGGAAGCCGGAGGCGCTTCTCGCGGCGGCGTTCGTCGCCGCCGTCGGGGTTGCCACAGCGCTGGCGTGGGAGGCGCAGACGACCGCCGTCCTGGGTCTCGTCGGCGCGATGCTCGGCCCGGTCCTCGTGGAGGGCGGCTTCACCGTGCTCGGTACCGGCCTGGCAACCGTCGTCCTCGCCGCGACCGTCGCCGTGACCGTCTGGAAGCGCTGGCTCGAGACCATGGTCGCCGGGGCCCTCGCCGGCTTCGCGCTGGCGGCGGGCCTGCTGGTGGAGCAGGACCCCGGCCAGGACGCCGGGGCCGCCGCCGTTGCGGCGGCCTTCTCCGTCCTCTTCCTCGCGGCCGGGATCGGGCACGACGTGAGACCGGCACGCCCGCGCTTCGGCGCCCGACTCGTCCCGGCGGTCGCCGGGATCCTCCTCTTCGCCGGAATCGCAATCGCCCTCGACGTCGCCTTCCGGATTGATGCGGGCTCGCCTGCGGGCGTGGCCGCAGCCGTCGCCGTTGTGTGGCTCGTGACGCTCGCGGCGGCCTTCTCCTACCAGGTCGTGCTCGGTGGCGCGCGGGTCGAGCGCATACCGGCCACGCTCCTCCTCGCCGGAGTCGCGCTCGTCTTTTCGACCACTACCCGCTTCTTCGAGGGCTCGGAGGAAGGCCTGGCGCTGCTCGTGACCGCGCTTCCCTATCTCGCTCTGCTCCCGCTCCTTCGCGGGCGCGGCCAGCGAGACCTCGCGAGCGCGGTTTGGGCGGTCGCCCTGACCGTCGTGGCCGTCGGCCTCGGCGACCTCCTCTCCGGGAGCCAGCTCGCGCTCGTCTGGGCGGCCGAGGGGGCCCTGCTCTCCTGGCTCGCCCTGCGAACCGGGGAGGCGCGCCTGCTCGCGGGCGCGCTCGCCTACCTCGGCCTCGCGCTCGGGCAGACGCTCGTCTTCGAGGCGCCGCCGCAAGAGCTCTTCGTCGCCAACGACGATCCCGCCGAGGGAGTCCCGGCGCTGGTCTACGTCACGCTTGGAACCCTCGTCTTCGCCTTCAGCTACCTCCGCGCCGCTCCCGGGCGGCCCCGCCTGCTCGGGCGGGAGGTGCCCATTCCCTCGCCGCGCTCCGGGTTCCTCTCCGCCGTCGGCGTGGCCTCGGTTCTCACCCTGTACGCGGCCTCGCTCGCGATTCTCGGCCTCTCTGTGTGGCTCGCGAACGACGGCTACCAGGCGGCCTTCGACCGGGGGCACGCGGCCGTCAGCTCCCTCTGGGCCCTCGTCGCCCTCTCCCTCGTCGTCGCCGGGCTCAGGCGCCGCTCGCCAGCGCTCCACATCGCCGGGCTGGCCCTCTTCCTGGCCACCTTGGCGAAGCTCGCCTACGACGCTGCTGCGCTCAGCCCGGTGAACCGCTCCTACTCGTTCCTCGCGGTCGGAGCCCTCGCGCTCGCCGCCGGCGTCTGCGAGGGCCTGCTCGGACCGCGGGAGGCGCGCATGCGGCTGGCCGGGCTCGTGGTCGATCCGCTTGCGCTCGCCTTCGTGGCCCTGAGCGTTCCGCTGGTGGCGGGTGCGACGGGCGAGCTCCTGGACGGCCGCACGTGGGTCGTCGACCGGCAGGGCGGAGGTCTCCTCGTCGCCGCGGCGGTCTACCTGGGGCTCGCCGCCTTCGTCTTCCGGAAGGGAGAACGGGATCTCGCCACGGTGCTCTGGCTCCCCGGCGTCGTTTTCGCGGCCGTGGCGGCGGCCGAGCTCCTCGACGGCACCTGGCTGGTCCTCGCGTGGTCGATCGGCGCCGGCATCCTGGCCGCGCTGGCGTTCCGCGCCGGAGAGCCTCGCCTGTCGGTCGCGGCTCTCGGGTACGTCGGCCTCGGACTCGGCCATGCGCTCGCCTTCGACGCCCCTCCCCGCGAGTTCTTCGTCGCCGGCGACGACCGGGCCTCGGGAGGTCCGGCCCTGCTCTGCGTGGCCGCCGCTTCGGTCGTGGTCGGATTCCTGTACCGGCCGCCGGCAAAGGAGGAGGGGGGAGCAGCGGATTTCTTCCCCTATCCTCCGCGGCGGCCGTCGTCGCTCGCGGCCTACGGCTTGGCAGGAGCCCTCGCGCTCTACGCGGCATCATTTGCGATCCTCGGGCTCGCGGTCGCCGTGATGGCCGACGGCCAGACGAGCGTCGAGGCCGCGTTCGAGCGCGGACATGCGGCCGTGAGCGCGCTCTGGGGCCTCGTCGGACTCGTCCTCGTCTCGCTTGGTCTGCGGCGGCGCTCGACCCCCCTTCATGTCGGTGGGCTCGCGCTCTTCGCGCTCGCGATGGTCGAGATCCTCGCCTACGACCTCTCGGAGCTCTCGGCGACGAACGCCGCCTTCGCAGCGCTTGCCCTCGGGGCTCCGGCGCTGGCCGCCGGCTTCGACGAGGGCCGCCTCTCGAGCACCGTCATTCGCGGGATCCGGCTCGATCCGGTTGCTCTCGCCCTGGTCGCGACCAGCCTCGCCCTCGTCGTCCCGGCGATCGCCGTCCTGCTCGACGGGCGGACGTGGGAGCTCGACCGGGAGGGCGCCGGACTGCTGGCGGCCGCGGCGACGTACGGCGCGCTGGCCGCTCTCGTCTTCCGTGAGCGGCGCGACTTCGGCACGGTGCTCTGGGCGGCCGCGCTCGCGCTCGGCACGGGTGCAGCGGCCGAGCTCCTCGGGGACCCCTGGCTCGTGCTGGCCTGGTCGGCGGCCGGCGCGGTGCTCGCCTTGCTCGCCCGCCCTGCGGCCGAGCCGCGCTTCGTGCTCGCCGCGGGAGCGCTCGTTGCCCTCGCGCTCGGGTACGCGCTCGTGCTCGAGGTGCCGCCCACCGACCTGTTCGTCATCGAGGCCAGTCCTGCCGCAGGTCTCGCGAGCCTCGTCTTCGCGATACTCGCCGCGTACGTCTTCGCCGCGCATCTCGACGCCGGGCGGCGCCGGACGGTCGCGTTCTGGGTCGCGGGCGCGCTGAGCGTGTTCGCCGCCTCCGTCGCCATCCTGGGCTTCTTCCAGTGGCTTGCCGCCGACGACGCCAAGAGCGTCGACGACGCCTTCCAGCGGGGACACACGGCCGTGAGCTCCTTCTGGGCCGTGGTCGGGCTCGCGCTCCTCTCGATCGGCCTGAAGAAGGACTGGCGCGATTTCCGCATCGGAGGGCTCGCGCTCTTTGCGATCGCGGTTGCGAAGATCTTCCTCTACGACCTCTCGAACCTGAGCGCCATGGCGCGCGCGCTCTCCTTCCTGGGCGTGGGCTTCGTCCTGCTCCTCGCCGCCTTCCTCTACCAGCGGGTGAGCGCCCCGGACGAGGGAGCCGGCGGGCCGCCGAAGGCGGAGGCCCCGTGAGGCCCGAGAGGATCATCGCCGCGCTCCTTGCCGCGCTCGCGGCCGGTCTCGTTGCGATCCTCGTCCTCGGCCCGACCGAGGGCGCCGAGGCGACAGCGGAGCCCCCCGGCGCGACGACCGAGGCGGCGACGACGGTGCCGGAGACCGTCCCGACGCAGACGAGCCCGCCCGCTACGAGCACAGTGGACGTGGAGCCGCCCGTCACGACGGAGCCCGAGCCGGAGCCGGCGGAGCCTCTCCGGCCTCTCCCTGGAGACGGCACGTTCCCAGGACCCGTCCGCATGACGCTGACAGGCGGCGAGGGGGACGAGGAGACGGCCAGGCTCGAGGCGAGGGTGCGACGAGTTCGGATCGGCGCGCGAGCGACCGCGCTAAAAGGCGAAGCGGGAGACAACCACGGTCTCGAGTGTGGCACCGCCCGGCTGATGTACAGCGTGACGGTGGACCCGTGGGGCGGCTTCTACTCGATCATCCGCTGGGACGCGACGCGCTCGTCCGGCCTGGAGATCGAGAGTGGTAGCGCATACGACCTCGCACGCCCCCCCGCGCCCAACGTCATCAGCCTGACGTGCGTCGCGCGCGCCGAGGGCGCGCGGATCGCGCTCAGCGCGAACGGGCGGGGGATCACGTCGATGGACGACCGTGTGCCCGCGGGGAGGTTCACGGATGTGGGGGTCGAGGCCTACAGCCCCCTGGGAGGCGAGGACGTCGTCTTCGACGGCGTCGTCGTGGACACCGGCTGACGCGAGTCGCGGCTCCTAGGCGAGCAGCGTCCGGATCGAGGCGAGCGCCTCCGGCGCGACTCGATAGTACGCCCAGCTGCCGCGCTGCTCGCGTGTGACGAGTCCGGCGCTCAGGAGCGCCTTCAGGTGATGGCTGACAGTTCCCTGGGAGAGGCCGAGCGGCTCGACGAGGTGGCAGACGCATGCTTCTCCCTCGGGCTGGCTCTGGATGAGGCTGAGCAGGCGGAGCCGGGCCGGCTCGGCGAGCACCTTGAGGACGCCTGCGAGCTCATCGGCCTCGGTGGGGGCGAGCGCCTGCTGGAGGAGCGGCGGACAGCTCGAGGCGATCGTGGCGACGGTCTTCATGGCCGAAGCATATTGACGGGGACCGATGGCTTCGGCATGATCGCGCATTGACCGCCATCAATTCCCCGAGGAGGCCGCGATGAGCGTGTTCGACCCTGCCACCCGCCGCCACGTCGACAAGCAGATGGAGGATCTCGCGCGCGAGTTCCGCGGCGTCTTCTCGCGCGAGACCGTCGAGCGCTTCGTGAACGAGTCGCTCGAGGGCCTCCGGAGCGCACGCTTCGGCGACTTCGTCCCCGTGCTCGTGCATCGCTTCGCGCGAGAGCGTCTGCGCGCGCTCGGGCAGGCGGAAGGGACGATCGTGAAGGAGGTACCCGAGGTGCTCTTTGTCTGCGTCCAGAACGCGGGACGCTCGCAGATGGCCGCCGGGCTCATGGACCAGCGGGCGCAGGGCAAGGTGCACGTCCGCTCGGCCGGCTCCGATCCGGTGGAGGAGATCAACCCGGCGGTGGTCGAGGCGATGGCCGAGCTGGGGATCGACCTGCACGAGGAGTTCCCCAAGCCCCTGACGGACGAGGTCGTCCGCGCCGCGGACGCCGTCGTGACCATGGGCTGTGGCGACGCCTGTCCCCTCTATCCCGGCAAACGCTACCTCGACTGGGAGCTGGCCGACCCGGCCGGACAGGACCTGCCCGCAGTGCGCGCGATCCGCGACGAGATCGACGGGCGGGTGCAGGCGCTCCTGGCAGAGCTCGTCCCGGACGAGAGCTAACGATCGCAATCGCCGCCCTCAGCCGCCGCCTGGCTGCCGAGGCGCTCGGCACCTTCGCGCTCGTCTTCTTCGGCGCCGGGGCGATCATGGTCGCTGCGAAGGGAGGTGGACTCGGCGAGCTCGGCATCGCTCTCGCCTTCGGCCTCGCGATCACGACCATGATCTACGCACTCGGGCACATCTCCGGCGCCCACTTCAACCCGGCCGTCTCGCTCGGCTTCGCGCTCGGGCGTCACTTCCCCTGGAGCCGCCTCGCCGCCTACTGGGCCGCGCAGGTCGCCGGCGCGCTTGCGGCCGCTCTTCTTCTCCGCGCCTCACTGGGCGATGTGGCGAATGTGGGCGCGACCCAGCCGTCGGGCTCCGACGGCCAGGCGTTTCTCTGGGAGCTTGTCCTCACCTTCTTCCTCACGCTCGTCGTCATGGCGGTCGCGACCGACACGCGCGCGGTGGGTGAGGCGGCCGCGATCGCGGTCGGTGGCACGGTCGCGCTCTGTGCTCTGGTCGGCGGGCCCGTCAGCGGCGCCTCGATGAACCCGGCCCGCTCGCTCGGGCCGGCGCTCGTTTCGGGCGACCTCGACTCGTTCTGGATCTACCTGCTCGCGCCGCTCGTCGGCGCCTCGCTCGGCGCTCTGACCTACCAGTTCCTGCGCGGAGAGCCGGTGACGATCAGCAGCAGCCCGACGCCGACGCGGTAAGCGGCGACCCAGGCTCGGCGGCCGCGCTCGAGGCCGGGCGCCGCGCCTTGACGATCGCGCCGTGGATGCCGTCGCCGACCTCGTGCGTGAACTCGACGGAGACCTCCTCGAAGCCGACTGCCTCGAGAGCCGCCTCGTACTCGCCCTTCGAGAGCGCGCCGGCGATGCAGCCGACGTAGGAGCCGCGCTCGGCCCGATCCTCGTGGGAAAGGCGATCCTCGGCGACCACGTCGGAGATTCCGATCCGCCCGCCCGGCTTCAGCACGCGGGCGAGCTCGGCGAAGACGGCCGCCTTGTCGGTCGAGAGGTTGATGACGCAGTTGGAGATGACGACGTCCACGGAGTCTGCCGGAAGGGGCACGTCCTCGATCACGCCGCGGAGAAAGATCGCGTTTCCGATGCCGGCCTCCTCGGCGTTCCTGCGCGCGAGCGCGAGCATCTCTTCGGTCATGTCGAGGCCGTAGGCGATCCCGGTCGGGCCCACGCGCTTGGCCGAGAGGATGACGTCGATGCCGCCGCCCGAGCCGAGGTCGAGCACGGTCTCGCCCTCGTTGAGATCGGCGACCACTGTCGGATTGCCGCAGCCGAGGCTGGCGAGCACGGCCGCCTCGGGGAGCTTGCCGCGCTGCTCGGCGGCGTAGAGGGCGTTGCCGAAGCTCGCCTCGCTGCTCGGCTCGCCGCAGCAGCTTCCGCTCCCACAGCCCGTCTCGCCTGCGCCATCGGTCACGGCGCGCGCGGATTCCGCATAGCGGCGGCGAACCTCCTCGCGCAGGGTGTCGGCAGACGTCGTCATCTAGGCCTCCTTCAGGTCGACGAGCGCAGCCAGGGTCGCGCTCGCGTCGGGATTGAGCGAGTAGTAGGCCCACTTGCCGCGCTGCTCGCGCTCGAGCAACCCCGCAGCGGTGAGCTTCTTCAGGTGGTGGCTGACCGTCGGCTGAGAGAGCCCGAGCGGCTCGACGAACTCGCAGACGCAGACCGGCTCGCCCGCGGTCGCGAGAGCGTTGACGATGCGTACGCGGGCCGGGTCGCCGAGCGCACGGAAGAGCGCCGCCGTGGCCTCCGCCTCCTCGTCCGAGAGCAACGGAGCGGCGAGCGGGACGCAGCACGCGATGGGCGGGGAGGCGAGCACGGGCAACTCAGTACGCATCGACGGGCTTCAATGTATCGAAGTCTGTCGATGCGTGCTAAGCCGCCTGAGTCACAGGTTCACGCGGGACATGTCCTTGTAGCGGTCGCCGGCCGTCGTCCCGGCCGGGGCGGCGTCGTCGATTTGCTCCAGGTCGTCCGGGGAGAGGTCGAGCTCGAGCGCGGCCATGTTCTCCTCCAGATGCGCGACTCTCGTCGTGCCCGGGATCGGGACGATGTCGTCGCCACGGGCGAGCACCCAGGCGAGCGCGAGCTGGCCGGGCGTGCAGCTCTTCTCCTCGGCGATCACCTGGACGCGCTCGACGAGCTCGAGATTCCGCTCGAAGTTCTCGCCCTGGAAGCGGGGATGCTCGCGGCGGAAGTCGTCGTCCGCCAGGTCTTCGGGCCTCCGGATGGCGCCGGAGAGGAAGCCGCGCCCGAGCGGGCTGTAGGCAACGAAGCCGATGCCCAGCTCGCGCACAGTGGGGAGGATCTCGTCCTCGGGGTCGCGCGACCAGAGCGAATATTCCGTCTGGAGCGCCGTGATCGGATGCACGGCCTGCGCGCGGCGAATGGTCGCGGGCGCGGCCTCCGAGAGGCCGAGATGGCGCACCTTGCCGGCGGCGACGAGCTCGGCCATCGCCCCGACGGTCTCCTCGATCGGCGTCGAACGGTCGACGCGGTGCTGGTAGTAGAGGTCGATGTGCTCGACGCCGAGGCGCTCGAGCGAGGCGTCGCAGGCCTTGCGGATGTACTCGGGGGTGCCGTTGATGCCGATCCAGGAGCCGTCCTCGCGACGCTCGTTGCCGAACTTCGTGGCCAGGACGACCTGCTCTCGGCGATCCCCGATTGCTCTGCCGACCAGGCGCTCGTTAGTGAAGGGCCCGTAGACGTCGGCCGTGTCGAGGAAGGTCACGCCGAGCGCGAGCGCCCGGTGGATCGTGCGGATGGCCTCGCGCTCGTCGGCGGAGCCGTAGAACTCGGACATGCCCATGCAGCCGAGGCCGAGGGCGGAGACGGTCAAGTCGGAGCTTCCCAGCGTGCGGGAGCGGAGGTTCATGCGGCTGCGTCCTTTCGCGGTAGAGGGCGAGCTTGCCATGCCGACACGGTAGATCCTCGAGCGCACCCCGAAGACAAGGAGCCTCGCGGGTAACCGATGCTCCGAGCGAGCCAGGGTGCGATAGTCAGCCGATGCTCGCACTTCCGCCGCCGCCTCCGCCGGTGCTGGAGGCGCCGTGCCCGGCCGAGGCGCGGGAGCTCCACCGGGGCGTCCAGTGCGGCTATGTCCGCGTGCCTCTCGACCGGTCGAAGCCGGGAGGCAGGACGATCCGGGTCTACTTCGAGCGGTACCCGCGCCGGAACCGCTCGGAGGCGCGGCTCTCCGCGCTCGTGTCCATCGAGGGAGGGCCGGGCTATCCGACGACGCCCGACCGCTGGGGCCGCGTCGAGCTCTGGCGGCCCGTCTCGAGCCGGCGCGATCTCGTCCTCGTCGACCTGCGCGGGACAGGCAAGAGCGCGGCGCTCGGGTGCCCGGCCTTTGCCAGGGCGTCCCGCGGCTACGTGGCCCGGGCTGGGCGGTGCGCGACGCAGCTCGGGCCGAAGCGCGATCTCTACTCGACCTCTCAAGCGGTCCAGGACCTCGAGGCGGTTCTGCGCGCTCTTCGCATCGGCCGCATCGACCTGTACGGGGACTCCTACGGAACCTACGCGGCGCAGGCGTACGCACTTCGTTACCCCGAGCGCCTGCGCTCCCTCGTGCTCGACGGCGCCTACCCGCTGCCGGGCACCGATCCGGCGTGGGCGGACCTCGTCGAGGCGATCCGGCGGGGGCTCCAGATCTCGTGCCTCCGCTCGCCGGAGTGCCCTACGCGGGATCCCGTCGAGCTCGTCGCCCGCTTCGCCGACCGGGTGCGGGGCAGCCCCATCGTCGGCTTCGCGCCCGACGGCGACGGGACGCGTACTCAAGTCACCCTCGACGAGGACGCCTTCGTGCAGGTCGTCTCGTCCGGCTACTACTACCCCGGGCTCTGGCGCGACCTGCTCGCCGCGATCAAGGCTGCGCGTCGCGGCGACACCGCTCCGATCCTGCGACTCGGAGCCGAGACGGTCACCGTTGAGGCGGGGCCGGAAGACCCGCCGTTCTCCTCCGAGGCGCTCTACCTGGCGGTCATCTGCCACGACTACCCGCAGCTCTGGGATCCATCGACGCCGATGGACGAGCGGCCCGCCGAGGCCGAGCGCCGGCTCGTCGCGTACCCGCATGGCACGTTCGCGCCTTTCAGCGCGTCCGCATGGACGGGCACCGATTACGAAGGCGTGTTCGCGTGCCTCCGCTGGCCGTCGCCTACGCGGCCGGATCCGCCCGACCCCCCCGGCGCTGTCTACCCATCAGTGCCGACTCTGGTCTTGAACGGAGACCTGGATACGATCACCGCGTCCTCGGGCGCGCTGGAAGTCGCGCGGCGCTTTCCGCAGTCGACCTTCGTGGAGCTCGAGAACTCCTTCCACGTGACGGCGCTCTACGACGCCGACGGCTGCGCGTCGCAGCTCTATGTCCGCTTCGTCCGGAATCTCGAGCCCGGCGACACGTCGTGCGCGCGCCAGATCGCCCAGGTGCGCGTCGTCCCGACCTTCCCCGCCTCGGTCGAGCGGACGAAGCCGGCCCACGCCGCGCCGGGCGACGGGTCGAGTCGACGCGACCGCCAACTCGCGGCCGCGGCCGCCGCAACCGTGGCCGACGTCGTCGCGCGCTGGTGGGTGAACTACGACGGGACGAGCGTCGGCCTGCGGGGCGGGAGGTGGTCGTACACGGGCGACGCGCTCGTCGTCTTCAGGCTCCGGACTGCGCGGCTCGTGCCCGGCGTCGAGGTGTCCGGATCCGTGCGCTGGGCCTACCGGGGCGACGGCGGTGTCCAGGCGGAGGTGCGAGTCACGGGGCCGGACGGGGCGGCAGGAGACCTCGACATGCGCTGGTCGCTGCGAAGGCCGCACGCCCTCGCGACTCTCCAGGGGAGCGTCGGCGGGCGGACGCTGCGGGCGACGATGCTCGCTCCCTGACGCGCGCGTAGGCTTCCGGCGAGGCCGATCGGCTCAGCGCCAGGCGGAGCCTTCGGGGGCCGCAGCCCGAGAGCGTTCGAGCGCGACCGTCGTCACCCAGGCTCCGGCTGCGGCGAGGACGGCCGCCGGGACCGCGTCCAGGCCCGAGGTCCCCACGAGGAGGCTCGCGAGAAGGACCGCGGTAATGAGAAGCCGGGTCATCGCGGCCACGCCGGCGGCGGCGCCGACCGCGACGGCAAGCGTGGGGGAGACGTCGAAGAGGATCACGGCGAACGTCGCCAGGGCGACGCCGAGGAAGATGGCCGGGAACACGGGCCCGCCGCGGAAGCCGCAGCCGAGACACATCGCGTATGCGAGCCCCTTGGCGACGATCAGCAGCAGGACGATCGCGGCCGAGCCCTCCGCCAAGACGTCGGGCACCGACGCCTGGCCCGAGAACAGAACGTCCTGCGGGTCGGCCCCAAGCAGGTCGGCGCTCTGGGCGATCACGCCCACCGTCAGGGCCCCGCCGAGCAGCAGAGGGCCCATCCCGAGTCGCTTCTCACCGCTCGCGACGCGGGTTGCGAGCAGGCGAACGATCTCGACGACGAGCGCTGCGGCCACTCCGACGCCAACTCCGACGAACAGGTCCAGCACATGGGTGCCCTCGTAGGGCGGCAGGCCCGGGACGGTGAGGGCCGCCTGCTCGATTCCGCCCCAGTCGCCGAGTCCGACGAAGAGCACGTAGCCGACCGCGGCAGCCACGAGCCCCGGCACGAGTATCGGAATGAGCGCAGCCCCCATGGCGACGCCGGCCTCGACCAGCAGCACGCCCGCGACGAGCGGCCCCCCGAAGAGCGCCGAGATGGCCGAGAACGAGCCGGCCGTGGCCAGCACGGCCTCCTCCTGCGGCCGGAGCCGGACGAACCGAGTGACCGCGAGACCGACGACCGAGCCGAGGGCGATGAGCGGCGCCTCCGGGCCGAGCACCGCCCCGAAGGCCAGCGTGCCCACGGCCGCGAGCGCGACGCCGGGCGCGTAGGCGAGCGGCGTCGGCTTGGCGCTGAGCCCGTCGATCGGCCGGTGGCCTCCGTCGCCGGGCAGGAGGGCGCGCGCGGCGACGACCACGCACGCGCCGGCCACGGGAAGGCCGACGACGAGGTACCAGGGCGGCCCCGAGAGTCCCAGGGCAGCGGGCAGGTCCTCCCACAGCCAGTCCTCGATCTCGTGCACGAGGGCGAGGAACGCCGCCGCGAGCAGCGCCGCCGGCACGCCGATCGCGGCGCCCAAGAGGATCAGGCGGAGGTAGGCGGCTCCGCCCGGGTGCGCTGGCTCCGCAGATGCGGTCACGCGCGGACCGTACCGCCGGCTTCGGCTGATCGACTCTCACCATTGAGGCGGAGCGCTCCGAGAGGGCGTCGTCGGCGGGGCTCGCCGTTAGACCGCCGCTTGCTGTTCCTGCCGGACGGCCGCGTCCAGGACCTCGCGCACGTGTGTCGGCGCGACGAGCGCCTTGAACTCGAGCGCCCCTCCCTCCGATCCGGCCGTGTCGATTCGGAGCCTCCCGACGCCGAACATACGGTCGAAGAGGGTCTGGTGCAGCGTGATGTCCTGGACCCGCTCGAGCCTGGCCGTCTGCTCGTTGACCGAGACGAGCCCGTGGCGGACGAAGACGCGGCGATTCGTGATCGTGTACTTCCAGCGGATCGTCTCGAGGAGCGTCCACCCGAGGGTCACGACCACGAGGATCGCCACCAGGATGAGAGTGATGTCGGTGGCGAGGCCGGCCCAGAGGGCGACGACGAGGACGAGCGCGGCGAGCAGGGCGCCGGGAACGAGGATCGCCATCCGCCCCCGCCAGGAGGGCCGTCCGGACCAGATCACGCGCTCTTCGTCGGTCAGCACCCGGCGACCGTAGCAGGCGTCACCGCCGGTGTGGGTGGTGGGAAACCAGCACCGGCAGAAGCCATCGTGCCCGCCCGCCGAGCGGCCGCCTCGTAGACCTATCCCTGAGGTGCAAGGCCAGCCCAACGGCTGGCCTTGCACTAGCGTGCCCGCGTGCGCCTGACCCTCGTCCGTCATGCGACCCTCGTGGTGGATCTGGGAGGGCGCCGCATCCTGATCGAGCCGATGCTCGACGAGGTGGGCGCCCGCCCGCCCGTGGAGAACTCGCCGAACCCGCGCCGGAACCCGCTCGTCCCGCTCCCGCTGCCCGCAGAGGAGATCGTGCGCGGCCTCGACGCGGTCATGGTCACGCACCTCCATCAGGATCACCTCGACGAGACCGGCGCCCGGCTCGTGCCCAGGGACGTGCCCGTCTTCTGCCAGCCCGAGGACGAGGAGCGTCTCCGCGGGCTCGGCCTCGACGCGTGGCCCGTGGCCGACGAGCTCGACTGGGACGGTCTCACGATCTCACGAACCGGTGGCCGGCACGGGACCGAGGAGGCGATCGCCCGGGCGCTGGCCCCGGTCAGCGGCTTCGTTCTCGACGGGCTCTACGTCGCCGGGGACACGGTCTGGTGCGCCGAGGTCGAGGAGGCGATCGAGCGGCACCGTCCGCGCGTCGCGGTCGTCAACGGAAGCGGCG
>JAIBJN010000004.1 GCA_020029595.1 Actinomycetota bacterium
CCGGCCGCTACACTGACCGTCTCCCCGCGCCCGTAGCTCAGGGGATAGAGCGCTGCCCTGCGGAGGCAGAGGTCGCACGTTCGAATCGTGCCGGGCGCACCTCGCCATGCGCGCCCCTGGGGCACCCCGCCGCTCCTCGGGCTACGCGGGCCAGCGGGGCGCGCGAGGCTCGTCCCTCTCGATGCCGCTCCAGTCGTGACGCGGCGGCGAGAAGACGTCGAGCACGACCGCTCCCTCGGGGCCGGCGCGAACCTCGTGCGGGACGTCGGAAGGAACGCTCCACGTCGCTCCCGGGCCGAGCTCTCGCGTCTCGTCCCTGACCCGGAAGGCCACTGATCCGCGGATGACGAGGCCGAGCTGCTCGCTGACGTGGTGGTGCTCGGGGACGACGCTCTTCGGGTCGAGCTCGACCACTGCCATCGTGGTCTGCTCCCCCCGGATCTCACGGGCCACGACGCCGTCCCAGATCCGCAGCGGCCCCACGGCCGCGATGTCGTCGAACGCGCTCATCGGCTGCACCTCCTGCCGCCTCGGGTGATGCGCAGGCTACCGCGCGGAGGACGCAGCGCGGGCCGCTGGGAGCGGGGTGTGACGCAGCTAGTCTGGGAGGGTGCGCATCTGCTCGCTCGTGCCGGCCGCAACCGAAGTGCTCTTCGCGCTCGGGCTCGGCGACCGCGTCGTCGGCGTCACGCACGAGTGCGACTGGCCGCCGGAGGCGGCGACGAGGCCGACCGTGACCGCGTCGCTCGTGCAGACGGGCGACCTCACGAGCGGAGAGATCGACCGCACCGTCGCCGAGACCTCCCGCGACGGCCTCCCGCTCTACTCGATCGAGGAGGAGCGCTGGGCCGAGATCGGCGCCGACGTCGTCGTCATGCAGGAGCTCTGCGACGTCTGTGCCGTTTCCACGGATCAGGTCGAGAGTGCACTTCGAGCTCGCCCCCTCGACGTCGAGGTCCTCGACTTCTCCCCCTCCACGCTCGAGGGGATCGGCGACGAGATCGCCGCGCTCGGCTCGCGGCTCGGCGCCGAAGGCGAGGCCGAGGAGCTGGCCGCCGGCATGCGGAGCCACCTCGAGCGCGTGGCCTCCGCCCTCGGGACGGTTGAGACGTCCCCGCGCGTCTTCGTCACCGAGTGGCTCGAGCCGCCCTACTCCGCCGGGCACTGGGTTCCCGACATGGTCGCCGCCGCGGGCGGCACCGACGTCGCGGGCATGTCGGGCTGGCCCTCTCACCGGATGCGCTGGGCCGACGTCGCGGAGCTGGAGCCCGACGTCGTCGTCCTCGCGCCGTGCGGGTTCGACCTCGACCGTACGCTCTCCGAGGTCGTGCCGCTCGACCTCTCGGCGCATCTCCTCGGGACGCCGGCGCGCCAGGAGAGCCGCGTCTTCGCCGTCGACGCGAACGCCACGTTCTCGCGGCCGGGGCCGCGGGTTGTGGACGGCGTCGAGGTGCTGGCGCACCTGCTCCACCCGGACGAGTACCCGGACCCAGGCGTTCCCTGGAGCCGGATCAGGCTCTAGAACTGCCTTCAGACTGACACCGGGCGTATCCCGCTTCCGAGCATCTTCCGCCGCCCCGGTCGAAGCCGCGACATCGACAAGCCTCGACTCCAAGGGCGCGCCTTAGTCCAGACGGATCCGAAGCTCCTCGTCCCGCAGCTCGGCCGGATAGCGCCGCGCGGCCTCGTCCCCCAGGAGGCACGCGCCGCTCCCGAGGTCGAAGCGCCACCCGTGGTAGGCGCACTCGAGGACGTCGCCGAGGATCTCCCCCTCGAACAGCGGGTTTCCCTGATGAGGGCAAGCGTTGTCGAAGGCGTGCACCTCGTTGTCGACGAGCAGGAGCACGATCTCGCGGCCGTCGGCTTGGACGACCGCTCGGCCCTCGACCAGCACGTCGGCCGGGAGGCTAAGCCAGCGTTCGCTCGAGGACGACATCCGTGCGGGCGGCCACTTGGTCCATGCGACCTACACTATCCGGCCCCGTGCCGCTCTACCTCCGCGAGGCCCATGTCAAGGAGCTTCTCACCCCTGCCGACGCCGTCGAGGCGGTGGAGGGCTGCTTCGCGCGGCTGGCCCGCGGAGCGGTCGAGAACCGACCGCGGCTTCGTCTCGGGCTCAGGGAGGGGCTCCTGCACGTGATGGCGGCCGCCGACCTCGAGCTCGGCGTCGCGGGCGTGAAGACATACGCCGGCTTCCGCGAAGGCGCCCGCTTCGTCGTCCCCCTCTTCGCGGCCGACCGTCCCGAGCTCCTGGCGCTCGTCGAGGCCGACCGCCTTGGCCAGCTGCGGACGGGAGCCGCGAGCGCGGTGGCCGCGCGCCACCTGGCCCGGGCGGGCGCGCGGACGCTCGGCGTCATCGGGACCGGCTGGCAGGCGGAGAGCCAGGTCGACTGCATCCGCGCCGCTCTGCCGGGGATCGAACGGGTCGTCGCGTACTCGCGAAATCCGGAACGTCTTGCGGATTTCTGCCGCCGCCTGGACTGCGAGCCGGGAGAGTACAACCGAGACGCCGCCGAGCAGGACGTCGTCGTCACGATCACGACGTCGCGCGATCCCGTGCTCCGCGGCGAGTGGCTTCGTCCGGGCGCGCTCGTGTGCGCCGCAGGCGCGAACCGGATCGAGTCGCGCGAGCTCGACAACGCCGTGCTCGAGCGTGCGACGTTCGTCTGTTGCGACTCGCGCGAGCAGGCGATGATCGAGGCGGGCGATCTCGTCGAGCCGGTCGAGCGCGGGGTCCTCGACTGGCTGGAGGTGCACGAGCTCGCCGAGGTGGTCGGCGGGGAGACGATCGGCCGCCAGCACGACGACGACATCGTCGTCTTCAAGAGCCTCGGCATCGCCGCGGAAGACCTCGCAGTCGCCGCGCGTGTGCTCCAGCGGGCACGGGAGCGCGGCTTGGGCACGGACCTCTAGTCGAGCTCTTCGGCGAGGAGCTCGAGCAGCAGGCCGTCGTGCCGGGTCCCGTCGGCGCCTCGCTCGTACCGGCACAGCACGCCCACGCGGCGAAACCCGACCCGCCCGTAGCACCGGATCGCACGGTCGTTCTCGAGGGCCGGGTCGACGATGATGCGGTGGTGGCCCCGGTCGTCGACGGGGTGGCGCGCGAGCGTGCGCACCGTGTCGGCCCCAAGTCCATGTCCGTGCCAGGGCGTGGCGAGGAACATGTCGATGCCGGCGTGCCGGTAGTCGGGGTCGGACTCCTCGTAGCCCTGCGCGAGGCCGATGAGCTCCCCCTCATACACGACGGCGTAGTCCTCCGCGTCCTCGTCGGGCCCGAGCTTGTCGAGCAGGTCCTGCTCGGAGAGCCCGAGCCACCAGCGCGCAACTTCCGGCTCGGCCGCGATCTCAGCCAGCCGCGGCACGTCGGTAGCCTGCAGCGGGCACAGCGTCACGCGCTCACCCTGGAGCTGCCAGGTCACGTCGCCTAGGTGCTGGGACGGACGTGGTCGGCGGCCATCGCCGCCGTGTCCTCTCCGACGGCCCTGATGACCTCCGGTAGCTCGAGGAGCCGGAGGCGTTGCTCGTCCGTCGCGCGGTTCTTCAAGTACGGGTCGTCGAGGATGTCCTCGAGCGAGCGACCCTGCCGGTGCTCGCGGACGACGTACGCCGCCAAGGCGTCCTCCTTCGAGATTCCCCGCGAGGGCTCCGCGCTCGTTTCGTCGCGCTTGCCGAAGAGGCGGGAGAAGAAGCCCACGCGGCGATTGTATCCTTGCGGGTAGTGGAGCCTGACGGCGTGCGATTTGCCGCGCGGACCCTGCACGGGATCGGCGACGACGGCGGCCGCGAGGAGATCCTCATCTGGATCGAACGCAGGCCGGGCGCACTCTGGGCCGTCGGCCGGGCGATCGACATCGGGAACCGGATGACGCCGAGGCCCCGGCCGGACGACTACGTCTTCGAGGGCTACGAGATGGGCGATGCGCTCTCGGCCGCGAACAGCGCCCTGCGGGACGACCTCCAGGTGTCGGCGGAGGACGGCCTCAACGAGAGCGTGTCCCCGTTCGCCGAGGAGGACCTCCTGAAGCCGTTGGAACGCTGGTTCTTCGGCCACAAGCCGTAGAGCCCCCGGGCCCGGCCGCGGTCCTCCCTCCGCTTCGAGCGTAAGGCCGAAAGACGCGCGCGTAGCGCGCGCGCCGTGCTGGAGTTGACCGGAGACTGAGCCGAGAGCGTGACGAGCGAGAGCCGCGCTACGCGATCCCGATCTGCATCGCGAGCTCCCGCGAGATTGCGTGCTCGTGACCCTCCACGAGCACGGTCAGCGGCCCGTCGAACGGCTCCGACCTGCGCATCGTCACCCGCCCGCCAGGTACGAGTCGCAGCCCCGCCAGGTAGCGCAGGAGATCGGAGTCGTCGTCGGGGACGCGCCTCACGGTTGCCTCCTCGCCCGGCTCGAGCGCGTCGAGCGAGCGGAGCAGGCGCGTGTCCATGTGGAGCCCGGCGTCGGGGATCGGGTCGCCGTGCGGATCGTGTGTCGGATAGCCGAGCTGCTCGTCGATTCGCGCCTCCAGCTCCTCGGAGAGGGCGTGCTCGAGGCGGTCGGCCTCGGCGTGCACGGCGTCGATCGGGAGGCCGAGCGTCTCTGCCAGGTACTGCTCGAGCAGCCGGTGGTGGCGAATGACCTCGAGCGCGATCTTCGTCCCCGCCTCGGAGAGCTCGACGCCGTGGTACGGCGAGTGCTCGGCGAGCCCCAGTGCCGCGAGCTTCTTCAGCATCGACGTGACCGACGAGGGTGCGACGGCCATGCGCCTCGCGATTGCGGTGGTCGTCGGTCGCGTCCCCTCGGACTGAAGCTTGTAGATCTCCTTCAGGTAGTCCTGGATCGCGGCCGAAAGGGCAGGTTTAGACACATCTCAATTCTAGTCGGGTCCCGCTCGCCGAACACCTGCGGCGGGCACTTGGTAGCCTCGCGCACTCTGCGCATTCGCCTCGGACATAGCCCAGACCCCGACGACGCCTTCATGTTCTGGGGTCTTGCCGCAGATCGCGTCGACGCGCGCGCTTTCGAGTTCGAGCACGTCCTCGAGGACATCCAGACCCTGAACGAGTGGGCGCTCGAGGGCCGCCTGGAGGTGACGGCGATCTCGCTCCACACGTACCCGTTCGTGCAGGAGCGCTACGTCATCCTCCCGCACGGCGCAAGCATGGGCTCCGGCTACGGTCCGGTCGTCGTCGCCACGCGGCCGCTCACGCGCGCGGAGCTCGGCGCTACCGAGGTCGCGGTCCCCGGGCGCATGACGACCGCCTTCCTCGTCCTGCGCTTCTTCCTGGGCGGAGACTTCAGGTACCGGGAGGTGCCGTTCGACCGGATCATGGACGAGGTCGAGGAGGGCCGTGCCGAGGCCGGGCTCCTCATCCACGAGGGCCAGCTGACGTACGAGAGCCGCGGCCTCGCCCGTGTCGTCGACCTCGGCGAGTGGTGGCTCCTCGAGACGGGGCTCCCGCTGCCGCTCGGGATCAACGTCGCGCGGCGGGACCTCGGCGAGGAGACCTTGCGCGAGCTCTCCGACGTGCTTCGGGACTCCATCCGGGCGGGGCTGGCCAACCGTGAGGAGGCGCTTGCCTACGCGCTCCAGTTCGGCCGGGGGCTCACGACCGAGCTCGCCGACCGCTTCGTCGGCATGTACGTCAACGAGCTCACCGAGGACTACGGCGAGGAGGGACGACAGGCGGTCGCCGAGCTCCTCCGCCGCGGCGAGGCGGCGGGCGCCTTCGAGCGCCCGGTCCGCGTCGAGTTCATCCAGTAGTACCCGGCCCGTAGACTCAGGTCGTGCCCGAGGCCGTCGTCCTCTCCGCCGTCCGCACGCCCGTGGGCCGCTACGGCGGCGCCCTCTCAGGCGAGCGGCCGGACGACCTGGCCGCTCTCGTCATCCGGGAGGCGGTCGACCGTGCCGGCGTCCCCGCAGGGGAGATCGAGGACGTCTACTTCGGCGCCGCGAACCAGGCGGGCGAGGACAACCGCAACGTCGCGCGGATGGCGGCGCTTCTCGCAGGGCTTCCGCAGGAGGTCGCGGGGGTGACCGTCAACCGCCTGTGCGCCTCCGGGCTCTCGGCGGTCGTCTCGGCCTGCCAAGCCGTGCGCGCCGGCGACGGCGACCTCTTCGTCGCCGGCGGCGTCGAATCGATGAGCCGGGCGCCGTTCGCCGTCGGCAAGCCCGACCGCGCCTTCCCGCGCGGCAACCAAACCGCGTGGGACACGACGCTCGGGTGGCGCTTCCCGAACCCCCGCCTGGAGGCGATGTTCCCGCTCGAGTCCATGGGCGAGACCGGGGAGAACGTGGCCGAGCGCTTCGGAGTCTCCCGGGCCGAGCAGGACGCGTTCGCGCTCGAGAGCCAGCGCCGTCACGCCAAGGCGGCGGAGGCCGGCCGCTTCGACGACGAGCTCGTGCCGGTCCGGGACGTCACCCGGGACGAGCATCCGCGGCCGGAGACGTCGCTCGAGAAGCTCGGCGCGCTCCGGCCGGCGTTCCGCGAGGGGGGGACGGTGACCGCCGGGAACTCGAGCGGCGTGAACGACGGCGCCGCCGCCCTGGTCGTCGCCTCCGAGGAAAGGGCGCGCTCGCTCGGGGTCGAGCCGCTCGGGCGCTTCCTCGGGAGCGCGGTGGCCGGGGTGGATCCTCGGATCATGGGCGTCGGTCCCGTGCCGGCGGTCCGAAGGCTCCTGGGTCGCGTCGGGATCGAGGCGAGCCGGCTGGACCTCGTCGAGCTCAACGAGGCGTTCGCGTCGCAGAGCATCGAGGTCATCCGCGAGCTCGAGCTCGACCCGGCGAAGGTGAACGTGAACGGCGGAGCGATCGCGATCGGCCATCCGCTCGGGATGAGCGGGGCGCGCCTCGTCGTGACTCTCCTGCACGAGCTGCGGCGCCGCGGCGGCCGGCTCGGGCTGGCCACCCTCTGCGTCGGCGTCGGCCAGGGTCAGGCGGCGCTCTTCGAGCGCGTGCCGGCCTCCGGCTTGGGAGAGGCCATCTTCGACACTAGGTAGTGGCGCGAGCGGTGCACGAGCTCGTACGCCACGAAGGCGATCGCGAGCGCGTTCACGGCATGGAGCGCCGCGACCTCGTCGACGTCGACTTGGCCAAGAAAGAGCTGGAGGATGTTGAGGACGACGAGGACGACTGCGAGCACCAGCTGCGACCCGGGAAGCTTGGCGACGAAGGCGACGACGAGTAGGACGAGGGAGATGAGCCCGAGGGCGAGCCCGACGCCTCGGTGCGCATCGTAGGTCGTGGCGCCGAAGGCGCCGAGGCCCGCGAGGAAGAACTGGACGACCACGCCCAGGAGGTAGATCACGGCGAGGCCGTAGAAGCCCACTCTCGCCTGCGTCACGGACCCGACTGTACGCGACCGGCAGGACGCGCGCCGCGATATCGTCCCGGCGGATGGCGGTCGCCACGGAGCGGGAGTACGGGCTCTTCATCGACGGCGAGACGGCCGAGCCGGCTGACGGCGAGGTTCGCGAGCTCGCGGAGCCGGCGACCGGGAAGCCGCTCGCCAAGGCCGCCACGGCGGGCCCGGCCGACGTCGACCGGGCCGTAGTCGCGGCGCGGACGGCGATCGAAGGCGCCTGGGGCAAGACGCCGCCGAACGAGCGCTCTCGCCTTCTGCACGCGCTTGCGGACGCCATCGTCGCGAACCGCAAAGAGCTGGCCGAGCTCGAGACGCGCAACGTCGGCAAGGCGCTCCTCTCGACGAAGCCCGAGGTTCTCGTCGCGGCGGAGAGCTTCCGCTACATGGCCTCGACCATCGGCTCGATCGAGGGCGGGACGAGGCCGATCGGCGGCTCGATCCTCTCCTACACGCTCAAGGAGCCGGTCGGCGTCTGCGCGCAGATCGTCCCCTGGAACTACCCGATCATGCTGGCGGGATGGAAGCTCGCACCGGCCCTGGCGGCGGGGTGCACGGTCGTCCTGAAGCCCGACGCGGCGACGCCGCTGACCGCTCTTCGGCTTGCCGAGCTCGCGGCCGAGGTCGGCATTCCGGCGGGCGTCGTCAACGTCGTCCCCGGCGACGGGCCGACGACGGGAGCGCACCTCGTCTCCCATCCCGGCGTCGACAAGGTCTCCTTCACCGGCTCGACCGCGACGGGCTCCGAGATCATGCGCCTGTGCGCCGACCCCGTGAAGCGCGTCTCACTCGAGCTCGGCGGCAAGAGCCCCGCGATCGTCTTTGCCGACGCCGACCTCGAGGACGCCGTCGGCTCGACCGCCTACGGCATCTACTACGCGGCGGGCCAGAGCTGCGACGCGCGCTCGCGACTCTTGGCGGAGCGGTCGATCTACGACGACGTCGTCAGGCTCGCGGCGGAGAAGGCGGGTGCCGTCCGCGTCGGTGACCCGCTCGACCCCGAGACGCAGATGGGCTCCCTCATCTCCGAGGCGCACCGCGCGAAGGTGCACGGCTACGTCGAGGCCGGGCGCGGGGAGGGCGCCGAGGTGGTGGCGGGGGGCGAGCCCGCGGCTGGCGACGGGGCCTTCTACCCGCCGACCGTGCTCGCCGAGGTCGAGAGCGGTCAGACCGTGGCGCGCGAGGAGATCTTCGGTCCCGTGGTCGCCGTCATCCCCTTCGAGGACGAGGACGACGCCGTGCGGATCGCCAACGACGTTCGCTACGGGCTCGTCGCGACGGTGTGGACGGGCGATCCGGCCCGCGGCCACCGGCTCGCGCGGCGGATCAAGTCCGGGACGCTCACGATCAACCTCCCCTACGGCGCCTTCCCGGGCGTCCCCTTCGGCGGGTACAAGCAGTCCGGCTTCGGCCGCGAGCAGGCGCTCGAGACGCTGCAGACGTATCTGGAGACGAAGGCCGTCCTCCTCTCGACGGGCGCGCGCCCGTCGAACCCCTGGGGCCTCTAACCAGCCAAGTAACAGAGTGTTACTCGGGCCGTCCGGCTAGCGCTTCAGGACGAGGATGGCGCCCACGGCGAGGAGCGCGAGGCCGACGACGCGCGCGGGGCTCACCGGGATCCGGTCGAGGCCGAAGAGGCCGAAGGCGTCGATAAGGACACCCATGGCGAGTTGGCCCGCGATCAGGAGGCCGATGGTGGCGAACGTCCCGATGCGAGGCGCCGTGAAGGTGATCGTGGTGACGACGATCGCGCCCATCGCCCCGTTGAGCCAGAGCCACGGAGGCTCGCGCAGGCCAGCGGCGACGCCGCCGAAGCCCTGCCGCGCGATCAGGAGGACGGCGCAGACGATCAGGGCGGCGCCGATCGAGCCGAACGCCGTCGCCTCGAGCACGCCGATGCGCTTCCCGAACGCCCCGCTGATGGCGACCTGGATCGACCCCGCGAGCCCGGCCACGACCGAGAGGACCACCGCAACCGACGTCGCGGACACGGCGGCGAGGATAACCGCGAGGATTGGGACGCGCCGGCCAAGGTGGCCTGCCTCGGACCGGAGTACACTCGGGCGCATGGCTCTCAGGGAGCGAACCGCCACCGATGCCGTCGTCCAGGCGCGCGAGCGCTACGTTGCCGCCGGCGTCGCGACCCCACCGCTCGTCGTCGCCCGCGCCGAGGGCGCGCGCCTCGAGGACGTCGACGGCCGCACCTACATCGACTTCGCCGGTGGCCTCGGCTGCCAGAACGCCGGCCACGGGCTCCCGACCGCGGTCGCCGCCATCCACGAGCAGGTCGACCGCTACCTCCACCAGTGCTTCATGGTCGGCATGTACGAGCCCTACGTCGAGGTGTGCCGCCGCCTCGCCGAGCTCTCGCCTTGCCGAGGCGACGACCAGAAGAGCATCCTCCTGAACTCGGGCGCGGAGGCAGTGGAGAACGCGGTCAAGATCGCCCGCGTCGCCACGGGGCGGCCCGGGGTCGTCGTGTTCGACCGCTCCTTCCACGGGCGGACGCTCCTGGCGATGACGATGACCAGCAAGGTCGTGCCCTACAAGCGCGGCTTCGGGCCCTTCGCGCCCGAGGTCTACCGCGCTCCCGCCCCGTATCCGTACCGCGGCGTCTCGACGGACGACGCGATGCACGGGCTCGAGGCACTCTTCAAGTCCGAGGTCGATCCCGAGGCGGTCGCCTGCGTCGTGCTCGAGCCCGTCCAGGGAGAGGGCGGGTTCATCCCGATGCCGCGTGACTTTCCCCCTCGTCTGCGCGAGCTGTGCGACCGGCACGGGATCCTCTACGTCGACGACGAGGTGCAGAGCGGCGTCGGGCGCACCGGCCCGTTGTGGGCGATGGAGCACTACGGCGTCGAGCCCGACCTCCTCGTCTCCGGGAAGTCCCTCGGCGGCGGCCTCCCGCTCGCCGGCGTGACCGGCAGGAGCGAGGTCGTCGACTCGGTCGGGCCCGGCGGCCTCGGCGGGACGTTCGGCGGGAACCCGGTCGCCTGCGCCGCGGCCGTCGCCGTCCTCGACGAGGTCGTCACCGACTCGTTCCAGCGCCGCGCGCGGGAGCTGGGCGAGCGAATCCAGCAAGCCCTGGAGAGTCTCGCCGAGCGCATCGGCGCCGTGGGCGAGGTGCGCGGGCTCGGTCCCATGCAGGCGCTCGAGCTCGTCGAGGACCGCGCCACGAAGGTTCCTGCCGGCGAGCTCGCGAGCGCGACCGCCGCCGCCGCCCGCGAGCGTGGGCTCGTCCTCCTCTCCTGCGGACTCTACGGGAATGTGATCCGCATCCTCGTCCCGCTCGTCATCGGCGACGAGGATCTCCAGCGCGGGCTCGAGCTCCTCGAGGAGTCGCTCGTCGAGGCCTCCTCGGCCAGCGCCTGAAGCGCGAATCGGGAATCCTTCCCGGCGACAACGCCAGCGTGAGGAAGGGGGACCGGTGGTCAGGGTCTTCATCGTCTACGAGCAGGAGCCGGACGCCGAGCGCTACGAGCGCCACGCCGAGCTGTGTCGGAAGGTCCCCGGGGGGACGTTCCGAAGCGGGAAGGTGTTCGGAGCGCCCATGGGAGAGCCTCGCTTCGCCTACTACGCCGAGTGGGAGTTCGCCGACCTGGACGCGTTCAAGGCGGCCGCGCGCACCGAGGAGTTCATGGCGACGGGCAAGGACGCGATGGAGCTGGGCGTGCGGTTCGACGTCCACTTCGCCGCCGTGGAATGAGCGAGCCGGAGCGTCCCGAGCCGCGCGACCCGGCCGAGCTCGGCTTCGAGGCGATCGTCTACGAGAAGGCGCCGCCCCGGGCGACGCTGACGCTCAACCGGCCCGAGGTCCTGAACGCATTCGACTTCCGCATGCTGCGGGAGATCGCCCGCGCGTGCGAGGACGCCTCGTGGGACGACGAGATTCGCGTCCTCGTCGTCACCGGCGCCGGGAAGGCGTTCTGCGTCGGCGCCGACCTGAAGTCCTGGAGCCGGGACTATCTCGGCAAGCCCGACGAGTACTGGAAGTGGTTCGGAGCGTTCAAAGACGCCCACGACAAGCTGCGCGAGATCGGCAAGCCGACGCTCGCGCGGATCAACGGCGTCTGCGTCGGCGGGGGCAACGAGCTCCAGATGGCTTGCGACCTGGCCGTGATGGTCGAGGACGCCTACATCCGCCACGTCGGCCCCGAGCACGGCTCCGTGCCCGCCGGAGGCGCGACCCAGTGGCTCCCCATCATCGTGGGCGAGCGCCGCGCGCGCGAGATCATCCTCCTCTGCGAGGAGATCCCCGCCCGGAAGGCGGAGGAGTGGGGGCTGGTCAGCCGAGCCGTACCGGCGGCGGAGCTCGACGCCGTCGTCGACGAGCTCGTGGAGAAGCTCGCGGCCAAGCTCCCGCAGACCGTGCGCTACACGAAGCAGCAGCTCAACTTCTGGCGGGACCTCGCCTGGCACGAGACCGTCAACCACGCGCGCGACTGGCTCGCGCTCTCGATGGTGACCGAGGAGCCGCGCGCCGCCGTCGAGAGGTTCCTGGAGAAGGACGAGTGAGCGCCGTCCTCGTCGAGCGGGAGGAGCCAATCGCGGTCGTCCTCCTGAACCGGCCCGAGGCGCTGAACGCGCTGAACGACGAGGTGATGGGGGAGCTCGTGGAGGCGCTCGAGGAGCTCGACCGCGAGGACGGGATCCGGTGCGTTGTCCTCGGCGGCTCCGAGCGCGCGTTCGCGGCCGGCGCGGACATCGGCCAGATGGCGGAGGCGAGCGCGATGGACATGTACGAGGCGCGCCGGATCGACCGCTGGGACGCGCTCCGCAGGGTGCGGACGCCGCTCGTCGCCGCCGTGTCGGGCTACTGCCTCGGCGGCGGCTGCGAGCTCGCGATAGCCTGCGATCTCATCGTCGCGTCCGAGACCGCCCGCTTCGGCCAGCCGGAGACCGGGCTGGGGATCATCCCGGGCGCCGGGGGGACGCAGCGGCTCACGCGCGCGATCGGGAAGGCGAAGGCGATGGACGTCATCCTCTCCGGGCGCTTCCTCGACGCGGAGGAGGCGGAGCGGGCCGGCCTCGTCGCGCGCGTCGTCGCGCGGGAGGCCTGGCTCGAGGAGGCGAAGGCCGTCGCGCGTGCGATCGCCTCGAAAGGGCCCGTCGCACAGCGCCTGGCGAAGGAGTCTGTCAACCGCGCCTTCGAGTCCACACTCGAGACGGGGCTCGACTTCGAGCGGAAGGCGCTCTACCTCGCCTTCGCCTCCGAGGACGCCGGCGAGGGGCTCAAGGCCTTCACGGAGAAGCGCAAGCCGGAATTCCGCGGCCGCTGACGCGGTTTCAGGAGCATGGCGACAGCGTCGCGCTGGCACGACCCGCCCCGTCTCCGCACGCTCGAGGACGACGAGGCGGCCGAACGGCGTGCGACGTGGCTCGAGCTCTTCTTCGATCTCGTCTTCGTCGTCGCTGTCGCGCAGCTCGCGGACGGGCTCGCCGGGGACCCGAGCCTGCACGGCTTCCTCGTCTTCGCCGGCCTCTTCGTCCCGGTCTGGTGGGCGTGGGTCGGCTACACGTTCTACGCCGACCGCTTCGATACGGACGACCCGCCCCACCGCGTCCTCATGATCACCGGCATGTTCGCGGTCGGCGCGCTCGCCTCGGTGATCCCGTCGGCCTTCGACGGAGAGACCCGGAGCTTCGCGATCGCCTATGCCTTCGTGCGCGCGATCACGGTCGTCCTGAACGCGCGCGCCTGGTGGCACCTCCCAGCGGCGCGACCGCTCCTCAACGTCTACATCCCAGCCTTCAGCGTCAGCGTCGCGCTCTTCCTCGTCTCGGTCGCGGTCGAGCCGCCGGCGCGCTACTGGCTCTGGGCGGTTGCGCTGGCCGTCGACCTGGGCACGCCGCTCGCCAGCCGGGACAGGATCCGGCAGGTGCCGATCCACGCCTCGCACATCCCGGAGCGTGTCGGCCTCCTCACGATCATCGTCTTCGGCGAGAGCGTGCTCGCAGTCGTCGTCGGCACGTCTACGGTGAGCTGGGGGCTCGAGTCGGGCGCGGCGGCGGCACTCGGGTTCGCCGTCGCGGCGGCGCTCTGGTGGATCTACTTCGACTACGTCGACTCCTCGATCGTGCGCCGGACGATCACGGCGGGCCAGATCTACCTGTACGCGCACCTGCCGCTGCTCGTCGGCCTCGCCGCGCTCGGCGCCGGGATCAAGCTGGCGATCAAGGCCACCGAGAGCGAGGGCCTGACGGACGAGGTCTCGTGGATCATCGGCGGCGGCGTCGCGCTCTTCATGGCTTCCGTCGCCGTCATCCACCTGGCCACGACGCGCTCGCGCCGCGACGTCGACCTCTGGCTCCGCCTCGGGACGGCGGCGCTCGCGCTCGGGCTCGGAGCCATGGGGGCGGAGCTCGGAATCGTGCCGATGCTCGCCATCCTTACCGCCGCGCTTGCCGGCCAGATCGTCCTCGAGCTTGCCGGGCACGAGGAGCACGCTCGCGCGGCCGGGATCGACCTCGGCTAGCGGCGACGGGCCGCCAGGGTCCGCTGGTAGCTCCACATCTCGAAGACCACCAGCGCGAGCAGGACGGTGGCCATCGCCGCGACGAAGATCGCCGGGCGCAGGTCCGCGCCCGCGGCCGCGAGCAGGACCAGCACGGCGATCATGACGACGCGCGCCACGATCTTCCGGCGAGACACCCCCCGGACGAGCGCGCGCTGGGCGATCGTCAGGAATCCGAGGTAGGCCGCCGCGCCGCCGCAGAGCGCCCAGCGCGAGCCGGCGTCGAGGTGCGTGTGCGGAGCCTGCTCGATGGCGAGGGCGACTCCCGCGCTCACCGCAGTCAGCGCGGCGAGGACGGGAATATGCGCGTGCGTGAAGGTGAGGATCGCTCTCGTCGTGCGGTGCATCTCCATCCCGGCGCCGGTTCCGAAGTAGATCCACCACAGGGCTGCCGCCGCGACGAACCCGAGCGCTCCGGCGACGGCCGACTCGACCGCCCACTCGCTCCCGTCTGTGCCAAGCGCGACCGCGACGATGGTCTCGCCCAGGACGATGATCGTGAAGAGCCCGAAGCGCTCCGGGACGTGGCCCGCGTGGACGGGGATGGCCGCGTGGAAGCGGCGGAAGAGGAGCGGAAGGCTGTACTCCCAGGCCAGCGCTACGCCCCAGAGGACGTAGCGTTCGGGCGCGTCGACGAGGAGCGACGCCAGCCAGATGGCGACGCCGAGCGAGTAGCCGGCGGCGTAGCGGGCGACGAGCGGCCTGGCCGCCGGAACGTGCCGGTACGAGCGGAGGTAGAGCCCGATCATGAGCGAGCGCAGCACGACGTACGCGACCACGAAGCCGATGCTGTCGCCGCCCGCGACGTCGGGGACCTGCACCGCGAGTGCCGCGATCGCGAGCATCGCCGCGAACATCACGATCCGGAAGACGAGGTCGTCCGTGTCGAAGCGGTCGGAGTAGAACGTGAACCCCTGCCACGCGATGAAAACGGGGAGGAAGAGTCCCGCGAACACCGCGAAGCCGGCGAGCGAATGGTCGTCTACGAGCCCGCCCGCGAGCTGTGCGATGGCGACGACGAAGACGACGTCGAAGAAGAGCTCGAGCCAGCTCGCGTGCCGCTCCTCGCCATCCTCGAGCGTCCGCAGCCGAGGCGGCCGGAGCAGCGTCCATTGCTGCGTCGACACGCCCGGATCATGACGCGCCGGGCGGCGCGGCTCAGACGTCGAGCTCGACGGGGACGAGCTCGAGCGTGATGCTCTGGCCCTCGCGCACGACGGTCGCCGATACGCGCTCGCCGATCAGCTCGCCGGCCATGAGCCGCTGGAGGTCGTCGACGCCCTCGACCGGCGTCGAGCCCACGGCGACGATCAGGTCCTCCGGTCGCAGGCCTGCCTCCGCGGCCGGGCTCTCCTCCACGACCTCGACCACCTCCACGCACGACTCGCGGCCGAGCTCGCGGGCGAGCCGCGGCGGCAGCGGACGCGAGCCGCCGGCGATGCCGAGGTACGCTCGCGTGAAGCGCCCTTCCCGCATGAGGGCGCCGACGATTCTCCGAGTGACGTCGTTGATCGGGACGGCGAGCCCGAGACCGACGCCCGCGACCGCGGTGTTGATCCCGACGACGGAACCGCGACCGTCGGCGAGCGCCCCGCCGGAGTTCCCCGGATTGAGGGCGGCGTCGGTCTGGATCACGTTCTCGACGATCCTCCCGGCGGCGCGGGAGCGAACGGGGAGCGAGCGGCCAAGCGCGGAGATCACGCCCGCGGTCACCGACCCGGCGAAGCCGTTGGGGTTCCCGATGGCGACGACGAGCTGGCCGACGCGGAGACGCTCGGCATCCCCGAGCACGGCCGGGATCAGGCCACCAGTCTCGGAGCGCAGGACGGCGAGGTCGGAGAGCGGGTCGGCGCCGACGACCTCCGCCGTGACCTCCCGACCGTCGACGAACGACGCTTCCACCTTGCCGTCCGTCGCCGTGACGACATGAGCGGACGTGAGCATGAACCCGTCGGGGGTGATGACGACGCCACTCCCTCCGCCCGTTGCCACGCGGCCTCCGCGGACCCGGCGTGAGACGCGCAGATTCGCGACCGAGGGGGAGAGCCGCTCGGCGACGGCGATGACCGCGCGCGAGTAGGCGTCGAGCGCCTCGGCGTCCGAGATCTCACTCGACCCCGACGCCGGTTGCTCAGGCCCGAGGAGCGCGTCGATGAACGTAAGATCGGCCATCGCTATCACGCTACCGAACACACTGAGGTCTACCGAGGAGCGGCATGGCTGAGGTCGAGACGACACGCGACGGCTCGGTGCTGACGATCACGTTGAACCGGCCGGACAAGCTGAACGCGTTCGACGCGGTGACGCACAAGGCGTTTCGCGCCGCGCTCGAGGAGGCGGGCGAGCCGGAGGTGCGCGCCGTCGTGCTCACGGGCGCCGGCCGCGGCTTCTGCGTCGGCCAGGATCTCGCCGAGCTGCAGGAGCGCGAGCGGGACGTCGCCGCGCTTCTACGCGAGCGCTGGAACCGACACGTCCTCGGCCTACGCGGGCTCGAGAAGCCCGTGCTCGCCGCCGTGAACGGCCCCGCCGCCGGCGCGGGCCTCTCGCTCGCCTGCGCCTGCGACCTCCGCCTGGCCGCCGACTCCGCAGCGTTCGTTCCCGCCTTCGTCAACGTCGGACTCGTCCCCGATACCGGCGGCTCCTGGCTCGTCCCTCGCCTGCTCGGCTATCCGCGCGCCTTCGAGTGGATGTGCTCGGGCCGCAAGATCGGCGCCGAGGAGGCACTCGCGTGGGGCCTCGTCTCCGAGGTCGTGGCAGGCGACGGCGTCCTCGCGCGGACGCAGGAGCGCGCCGCCGAGCTCGCCTCGCTTCCGACCCGGGCGATCGCGATGACGAAGCGCCTCTTCGAGCGCGCGGGCTCCAGCCGGATCGAGGATCAGCTCGAGCTCGAGGCGCAGCTCCAGCTCGCCGCGACGCGGACGGAGGACTTCGCCGAGGGCGTTGCCTCCTTCCTCGAGAAGCGCGAGCCGCGCTTCAGCGGTCGGTAACCTCGTCGCCCTCGTCGGCCGCGCAGTCCTCGAGACCGAGCTCCTCGGCGCGGGCGTCTGCCTCGCGCTCGTTCCGATCGGCGAGGCCGGCGAGCTCCTGGACGCGCGCCTGGTCGTCTTGCTCGGCTGCGGCCGAGATCTCGCGCAGGCGCGCCGCCCCCTGCTCGTTGAGGCCGATCCAGTCGCCGTAGGCGTCCTCGAGGTCGTCGGGGGGCTCGAGCTCGGCGAGCTCGGCCGTGCCGTCCTCGATCAGGCCGGCGACCTCGGCGGCAGATCCGGCCAGCTCCTGAAGGCTCGAGGGAACCTCGACGGCGTCGATCCTCTCCTGGTAGTCGGCGCAGATCGCGTCCGCCTGCTCGCGGAAGTCGTTCCCGTCTCCCCCGCCGCAACCGGCCGCCAAGAGGACGAGCGCGGCAGCCCCGGCGAGGGCGGTTCTCATGTAACAGGAACCCCGGTGGGAGAGCAGTCCGTCAGGCCGAGCTTCCCCGCGAGCTGGTCGGCTGCGACCTGCTTCTCCTCCACCGTCGCCAGGCCGCGCTCGATGCCTGGACCGTCGTGGACGTTCGCGGCGTTCTGAACGCCCCGCATCGCGGTCAAGATCTCCGCGCGGAGGGAGAGCCATTCGCCGTACGTCTCTACTGTGTCCTCAGGAGGCTCGAGCTCGCGCAGCTCGTTGACGGAAGCCTCGAGCAGGTCGCCCATGTCGGCAGCGATCGCCGCCCATTCGTCGTCGTCCTCGAGAGGCGGGGGAATCGCCGCGATCTTGGGCCCGTAGTTCGCGCAGATCGCGTTCGCCTGCGCCAGGAACTCGTCCTCGGCCCCGCCCTCGTCCCCGCCGCAGCCGGCGAGAAGGAGACAGGCTCCGACGGCTGCGAACGTCGCTCTCATCGTCCCGGGGGCCGATTCTAACGGCGCCCTCGCGGCCGCTCCCGCCGCGCATGAGGACGGCCGGCCTCGTGGGCCGGCCGTCGTTTCCGCCAGTCTCGGAGCCGCTGCCGCTAGCGAAGCTCCTGGGGGCGAGACTTCAGTCGGTTGCGGTGAGCCGCCGCGTGTCCCTCGTTGCGACTCGTTTCTTGATCGTGGCCGCACCATGACGCGCCTGAGGATGGGAACGGTGGGCGGGTGGTATGAGAGCCGTATGGCTGCCGGGGGGGTTGATTCGCTCCGTGCGGCGCAGTAGCGTGATCCATCGACCCCGGGGGAGTGAGGAGGTTTACGCCATGAACTGTGGTCGGCGAATCTCGCTTGTGGTGGCTCTCGTCGTGAGCGCCCTTCTTGCGGCGCAGGCGGCGTCGGCCCGCAATCCAGGCCTCGAGAAGCTCGAGGCGTTGCACGCGCTGAAGATGGGCGGCGCGGGCGGGAACGGCATGGTCACCCACAACTTCCGGCTGCTCGGGCACAACGACCTGGGCCTGACGGACGTGAACGGCGACGTCTGGGTGCACGGCAACTTCGCCTACGTGGGCACCTGGGCGATCCCGTGCGGCGGGACGGGCGTCCGGATCGTGGACGTCTCCGACCTGCGTCATCCGGAGCTGATCGGCACGCTGGCCGGGCGCGAGGGAACGGACGCCGAGGACATGGTCGTGCGCCGGGTATCGACGCCGTCCTTCTCCGGCGACCTGATGGCGGTCGGGATCCAGCGCTGCAGTGAGGAGCCGGAGTTCGACGAGCAGGAGTTCGGGCTCGAGCTCTGGAACGTCACCGATCCCTTCGACCCCGAGAAGCTTGGGGAGTTCGCGGTCGGCCACGGCGGCGGCGGCGTGCACGAGCTCGACCTCTTCCAGCGCGGCGGCAGGGTGTACGCGCTGCTGGCGCACCCGTTCGGCGAGTGGTTCGATCCAAGCGGGGAGGGCGACTTCTTCATCGTCGACGTCACGAACCCGCGTCTGCCCGTGCAGGTCGCCGAGTGGGGCGCGGGCGGCGCCGGCTATTCGCCGGGGCCGTTCTGGGGCCAGGGCAGCTTCGGGGCGATGTTCGGCCACAGCGCGCGCGCCAGCGCGGACGGGATGAAGGCGTACGTGTCCTACTGGGATCTCGGCGTCCTCACGTTCGACATCAGCGACCCGGCGAACCCCGTGCTTCTGACGCGCACGACGTACGAGCCGTGGGAGGACGGCGACGCGCACTCGATGACGCCGTACAAGGGGAAGCACAAGCGCTTCATCCTCCAGAACGACGAGGACTTCGACCCGACGACTCCCGCCGACATCCGCTACGGAGACAAGCAGCACGGGATCGGCCCCGAGAGCGCGGGGAGCACCCCGCTCTGGCTCGAGCCGGGGCACCAGGTCGCCGCGCCCGTCGTCATGGCGGCGAGCCAGGGCTGCGAGGTCGCGGACTACCCCGCGGCCACGGCGGGCAAGATCGCAGTCGTCTACACGCCCTTCCCGTTCTTCGATCCGAGCGGGGACGAGCCGCTGTGCCTCCAAGCGGAGCAGGAGGCGGCGGCCGAGGCGGCCGGCGCCGCCGCGGTCGTCCACGACTTCGTCGCCGAGAACACGAGCCCCCAGTGGTTCGACTTCGACGAAGTCGGGATCCCGGTGCTCTTCACTGACCAGGAGACGGCCGAAGGGATCGTCGCGGCCGGCTGGGCGACGCTCAAGGCGCGGAAGCCCTCCTGGGGCTACCTGCGCGTGTACAACGCCCGCACCGGCAAGCAGGTGGCCAAGTTCGACGGTGCGCCCAACGTCCACAAGCTGCCGGTGCCCCCCGGCGAGTGGAGCATCCACAACACCGAGGTCATGGGCGACCGGGCGTACAGCTCGTGGTACTCGAACGGGATCGTCGCGCTCGACCTCAAGCCACTGAACAGGCGGCACCCGGGCGACCCGAGGATGGTCGGCCAGTTCGTTCCTCCGCCGAGCGGGGAGGATCTCCCCTTCTTCGGCATGTGGGGCGTCGTCATCCGCGAGGACGGCGTCGTCTTCGGCAGCGATCTCGGCAGCGGTCTCTGGATCGTGAAGCCGAAGGGGAAGGCCGCTCCGTAAGAAACCGATGCTCGCGCGCCCTCGGCCCTCCCTACGCCGACCCGCAGGCGCCGCAGTGGAGCGCCCCGACCCGGCACGGGCGTGTGCAGCCGGGGCACTCGGCCGTGAGTGCGCGTCCGCATCCCTCGCAATGCGCGCCTCCGCGGCCGGGGAAGCCGCAGAACGGACACTCCCCCTTGCGTACGCGGCGCAGCGGGATCCGCCTCTGGAGGTAGCGCTGGAGTGCGACGAAGGCGAGCAAGGTGAGGCCGACGCCAGCCACGGCCAGGACGAGCGGGCCGAACTCGAGCGGGTCGACGTAGTCGGTCACGTAATCGCCGGCCATGACGAGAGCGAGCACCGCCGCGAACCCGACGGCGGCGAGGCCGAGCGGGAGGGAGCGCGAGCCTCTCGTGCGCAGTCGCCCGAGCAGCGCGTAGGCCAGGATCATGGTCGCCAGGACGAGCACGAGCCGGCCTCCGAAGCTGCCCAGCGACTCGATCCGCGCGGCGCGCCGCTTGTCGGCGGCGATCCTGCTCTGCGCAACCTCCGCGGCCGGCGTCGCGGCGGCGACCTCGGCACGCGCGGCGGCCAGGTCGGCCTGGGCCCGCTCGTAGGCTGCCTGTGCGTCCTCGTAGCGGAGCTCGAGCGCTCCCGCCGGTGCGCCCGCGTCGAGGGCCGTCCGGTACGCCTCGCGCGCGACCTCCATCTCCTCCAGCGCCCGGCGCTCGCTCTCCTCCGCTTGGAAGAGACGCTCGTTCGCGGTTCCGAGGCGGTCGACTGCGGCACGGTCAGCCGGGGCGGCAACGGCCGGGTCGACGGCGGCGCGGACCGCGTCGTCGATTCTCTGGTACGCCCACAGGCCCCCGACGAGTAGAAAGACCGCGAGAACGACGGCAAGGAGCTTTTCGCTCTTGGTCGTCTGGATCTCCTCGACGTCGACGTGAGTGCTCAGCGTGCTCAACGGTCACCTCCAGTCGGTTGACAAGCTATAGCAGTCCCGATATATATATAGCATGATTGCGATACACGTCAAGCCATGAGGCTCGATCGCCGCGAGAGGTTCGCGGTCGGCGCGCTCGTGTACTTCAGCCTGAGCAGTGTCTGGATCTACGGCGTCGGCGACAACGGCTTGCTCGAGGACACGGGACTGCTTGGCTGGTCCGCGCTCGCGCTCGTCGCACTCGCGCACGTTGCCTTCGGCTTCGTTCTCGGGGAAAGGGTCGCGCTTCTCTTTCCGATCGCCCTCGTGCTCGTAGCCCTGCCCGCTGGCTATCCCGAGTCGCGGTACAGCGAGCCGGGCCCGGTTTGGTTCGGGCAGGTGTTCCTCGCGCTCTTCGAGATTCCCCTCATCGCCGCCGGTCTCGGCCTGAGAGCGTTCGTCGAGACGCGGCGGGCCGCAGCTAGATCGTCTTGAACTGCTCGAAGGGCTGGCGGCAGCTCGTGCAGTAGCGGATCGAGCGGCACGGGGTCGGACCGAAGAGGTTCTCGAGCCGCGTGTCGGCGGAGCCGCAGTACGGGCAGCGGAAGGCGTGACTCTCGAGCTGGACGAGCGTGGGTCCCGCCGCGGCGCGGGGGTGCGGCGGGGCGAAGCCGGACTCCTGCAGCTTGCGCCGGCCCTCGGGGGTGATGCGGTCGGTCGACCAGGAGTCGTCGAGGACGACGTCGATCTCCGGCTGGGCGCCGAGGGCACGCACGGCGTCGGCCATCCGGTCGCGCATGACCTCCTGGGCGGGGCAGCCCAGGAAGGTCGGCGTGAACTCGACCCGCACACGCTCGCCGTCCACCTCGACGTCACGGACGACGCCGAGGTCGACGAGGGAGACGACGGGGATCTCCGGGTCGGGAATCTCGGCCAGCGCCTTCCAGACCTCGCTCGCCGACGGCGAGCGAGATTTACCCGCCTCGCGCGACACGCGAGTACCTCCTCGCGATTCTCGGCTTGCCGAGAATCGCCGTCACCATGCGGCACCCGGCACCGAGCGGCGCACCAGGGTCATCTCCTCGAGCAGCGGTCGTAGCTCCTCGGTGTGCGTTCCGCGCTCGACCGGCTCGACCGGGCTGCGACCCACGAGCTCGCAGAGCCGCTCGCGCTTCCCCGCCGCGAGGAGCCCGAGCGCGTGGGGCCAGAGCTCGGCGACAGCGTCCTCGAACCGCCGGCTCTCGGACGACTGTCGGAGGCGCTCGGCCCACATCTGCGCGTGCATGCGGTGGTAGGCCTCCTCGCGGTCCATCTTCGCGGCGAGGCCGGCGAGCTCGGGCCAGTCGGACTCCATGAGCGCCGCGACGCGGATCGCGTCCGCGGTCTCGTAGAGCCAATGGCGGGCGATTGTCGCCGCCCAGTCGCCCACGAGCCGGAGCTCGACGAAGGGCGCGCAGCGGTACTCGTCCGGCTCGCGGTCGAAGGCGAGCGCGTCCGCGTCGCCGCCGAGAGCGCCTGCGGCAAGCTCGTACAGCGCCCGCGCATGGCCGATCTCGCCCTGCGCGATGGAGGAGAAGGCGACGTCCTCCTCGAGGAACGGCGCGATGCCGGTCCACTCCGAGTCGCGCCAGCCGAGGACGAGCTCGTCGTCGGCGAAGGCGAGGACGGCCTCGACCCGCGTCTCAGGCGGTGCCTGCACGCTCACGGGCCTCGCCGAGCTTGACCTTCAGCGAGTAGCCGTCGACGCGGCGGTAATCGCGGTCGAAGAGATCCGCGAAGTCTGCGACCTCGCGGATAGTTTCACGGGGGACGATCCAGATGCCAGTGGATTCGTTCCGGCGCCCGTAGAACTCGCGAGCATAGATTTCCGCGAAGCGGAAATCTGGCGCCTCCAGCGAGCCGCCGTGCTGGAAGGGCTGCCCCTCCCGCTCCTGGCGAAAGACTTCCCAGATCACGCTGCGTCGGCGAGAACCGCCCGGCGCACCCAGGCCGTCTCCTCGCGCGAGGCGCGCCGGAGGCCGAGTCGCCGCTCTGTCGCCGGCCCGTGGCCCGTGACCACCCACCTGAGCTCGTCCCAGTCGGGCTCCGAGTAGTGCCAGAGGCCCGTCTGCTCGTCCTTTCGGAGCGCGGAGTCGGGCATCGTCAGGCCGAGCTCCCAGATCTGGGGGACGTAGCCGTCGAGGAACTGCTGGCGGGCCTCCTCGTTGGCCTGGCTCTTGATCCGCCACTGGTACATCGGATCCTCATCTGGCTGGATCGGGTTCCCGTGGAACTGCATGAGCGGGCCCCACCAGCGGTCGAGCGCCTCCTGCACGAGCTCCCGCTGCTCGTCCGTGCCGGTCATCATCGTGAGGACGACGTCGCGCCCGTGGAGGATGTGGAACGACTCCTCCCAGCAGATCTTCTTCATGATCCGCGCGTAGGGCGCGTAGGAGCACTTGAGCAGGGCCTTCTGGGAGATGATCGCGGCGGCGTCCACGAGCCAGGCGATGACGCCGACGTCGCCCCACGTCTTGGTCGGGTAGTGGAAGACGTTGTGGAACTTCGTCTTGCCAGCGATCAGGTCGTCGAAGCAGGCCTCGCGGGGCTTCCCGAGATCCTCGACGACGCGGTAGATGAGCTGGCTGTGGCCGACCTCGTCCTGCACCTTGGCGGTGAGGGCGAGCTTCCGCTGGAGCGTGGGGGCGCGGAGGATCCACTCGCGCTCGGGCAGGACGCCCATGAGCTCCGAGTTCCCGTGCATCTCGATGAACTTGACGAGAGCCTGGCGGTAGGGCTCGGGCATCGGATCGCCGGTCTCCGCCTGCCCGCCCTCCTGGACGTAGGCTCGGAACTCCTCCTCGCTCATGCGCTCGAGCACGGACACCTCCCAACCAAACGATCGTTAGGATGGGCAGGGTACCATGAGCAAACGCGAGGAGCTCGCCCGCGAGGCCGCCCGCCTCTTCGCGGAGAAGGGCTACCACGGCACGTCCATCGGGGCCCTGGCGGATGCGATCGGCGTCCAGAAGGGCTCCCTCTACGCGCACATCGAGGGCAAGCAGGACCTCCTCTTCGAGACGATGCGCCAGGGCGCCGAGGCGTTCCACGGCGCGCTCGACGCGATTCCCGAGGAGCTCCCGCCGACCGAGAAGATCCGCCTCGCCCTGCGCGGCCACCTCCGCGTCGTCGCCGAGCAGCTCGAGCTGGCCACGGTCTTCGTCGCCGAGTGGAAGTACCTCGACGAGGAGCGCCGCGACCAGATCGTGGCCGAGCGGCGGCGCTACGAGGAACGGGTTCGGGCGCTCTTCCGCGAGGGACGCGAGCTTGGCTCTCTGCGCTCCGATCTGGACGAGAACGCGGCCGCGCTCCTCTTCCTCTCCGCCGCGAACTGGGCCTTCACCTGGCTTCGCGCGGGAGCCGACACGGACGCCCTCGCGGACGCCTTCTACGCGCTTCTCGTCGACGGGATGCGCGGCTACTCGACCCCCGCCTGATCGAAAACGCGGCGACTAGAGTGGCGGCGTGGCGAGCGCGCTCATCGTCAATCCGCGGGCAACGCGGGTCACGCCGGAGCTGACGGTCGCGGTGGAGCGCGAGCTCCACGCGTGTGGCGACGACGTCGAGACGCTGCTCACCGAGGGGCCGCGCCATGCGGCCGAGCTCGCCGTCGAGGCGTCGCAGAGCTGCGACCGGCTCTACGTCCTGGGAGGGGACGGCGCCTACAACGAGGTCGTGAACGGGCTCGAGGAGGACGTCGCCGTCGGCTTTCTTCCCGGCGGCGCTACCAGCGTGCTCCCGCGCGCCCTCGCACTCCCGCGCGATCCGGTCGAGTGCGCCCGGCTCCTCGCGCGCTCGAGCCGCGAGCGGCGCATCTCCCTCGGCCGTGTGAACGGCCGCCGCTTCACGTTCGGCGCCGGGGTGGGGCTCGACGCCGAGCTCGTGCGCCGAGTCGACAGCCTTGGCCGCCGTGATGGCAAGAGGGCGGGAGACGTGGCCTTCGCGCGGACGCTCGGAGGCATCCTCGCCCGCCGGCTCGGCCGGCTCCAACCGGCCATGACGGTCCTTGGCCGCGACCGTGTCGCCTTCGCGCTCGTCGCCAACTGCGACCCGTACACCTTCGCCGGGTCGCTCGCGATCCACGCCGCGCCGAAGGCGCGCTTCGAGCTCGGGCTCGACCTCGTCGCTCCGCGGGCTGTCGCGCCGTGGCAGCTACCAAGGGTCGCGGCGTGGGCATTCACGGGACGCGGCCAGGTGTCGTCGCCCCGCGCGCTCTACCTCCACGATGTCGACGAGGTCGAGGTGGAGTGCGACGTCCCGACGGCGCTCCAAGCCGACGGCGAGGATCTCGGCGACGTCGTCTCGGTGCGCTTCGAGGCTGAGCGGGACGCGCTGCGGGTGCTCGTCGGAGATACTTAGGGGCGTGGCACAGGTGCTCCCGGCCGAACATGACGTTCGGCGGATCATCGGCGATGGGGACGGGGTGGCGGACGGCGAGGTCGAAGGCCTCGACGACGCTGCGCTCCTCGACCTCTATCGCGCCATGGTCCTCCTGCGGACGTACGACGAGCGCTCGGTGGTCTACCACAGTCAGGGGCGAGTCGGGACGTACGCGATCTTCTGGGGGCACGAGGCCATCCAGGCCGGCTCGGCGCTCGCGCTTGCAGACGAAGACTGGATCTTCCCCTCCTACCGCGAGTCCGCGATCGGGCTCCTCCGCGGGATGACGCCGGAGACGGTCCTCTCCTGGTGGCGAGGCCACCCGGCCGGCTGGTGGAACCCCCGCGAGTTCAGGATCGCGTCGATCACCGTGCCGATCGCGACCCATGTCCCGCACGCCGTCGGGTACGCGTGGGGCGCGAGGCTCAAGGGCGAGAGCGCCTGCGCGCTCGTGTACTTCGGTGACGGGGCGACGTCGGAAGGGGCCTTCCACGAGGGCGCGAACTTCGCCGCCGTCATGCGCGCGCCGGTCGTTCTCCTCTGCAACAACAACCAGTGGGCGATCTCGACGCCGCTCTCCGCGCAGACGCGCGCCGAGTTCCTCGCCGACAAGGCTGCCGGCTACGGGATGCCCGGCGTGCGGGTCGACGGCGGGGACGTCCTCGCCGTCTACCAGGCGACGTCCGAGGCGCTCGCGCGGGCGCGTGCAGGCCACGGTCCCACGTTTGTCGAGGCGCTCACCTACCGCTGCGCGCCTCACGTGACCGCCGACGATCCGACTGCCTACTGGGATGCCCAGCGCGTCGAGCGGGAGCGGGAGAACGAGTGCCTGGGACGCTACGACCGGTACCTGCGCCGGCTCGGCGTCCTCTCCGACGAGCTCGCCGAGGACGCGCGCGACGACGCGCTCGAGCGCATGAAGAGCGGGATCGCGGCCGCCGAGGCGCTGCCGCCGCCCGATCCCGAGGTCGTGTTCGCCTCGGCGTACGTCGACCCGCCGCCGACACTCCGCGAGGGCTAGTGGCGGAGAAGACGCTCGTCGACGCCGTCAACGACGCGCTCCACGTCGAGATGGAGCGCGATGCGACGATCATGGTCATGGGCGAGGACGTGGGCCGCGCGGGCGGCGTCTTTCGCGCCACGGCCGGCCTGCGCGACCGCTTCGGAGCCGACCGCTGCGTCGACACGCCGCTCGCCGAGGCTGGGATCCTCGGCACGGCGGTCGGGCTCGCCATGGCCGGCTGGCGCCCGGTCTGCGAGATGCAGTACGAGTCGTTCAGCTACCCGTGCCTCGACCAGCTCATCACACATGTCGGCCGCTACCGCTGGCGCACGGGCGGCGCGATGGAGTTCCCGCTCACGATTCGTATGCCCACCGGCGGGGGCGTCCGCGCGCCCGAGCTGCACGAGGACTCGCCCGAGGCCTACTACGTGCACACCCCCGGCGTGAAGGTGGCGATCCCGTCGACTCCGGCCGACGCCAAGGGTCTGCTCGCGGCGGCGATTCGCGACCCGGATCCCGTCGTCGTCATGGAGCCGAAGGTCCTCTACCGGAGCCCGCGCGGGGAGGTGCCAGAAGGCGAGCACGTCGTCCCGCTCGGACGGGCGCGGATCGCGCGGGAGGGCGCCGACGTGACGCTCGTGGCCTACGGCGCGATGGTGCACACGTGCCTCGAGGCCGCCGAGCTCCTCGACGCGAGCGCCGAGGTCGTCGACATCCGCACGCTGAAGCCCCTCGACGAGGAGACGCTCCTCGGCTCGGTTGCGAAGACCGGTCGCGCCGTCGTCGTCCAGGAGGCGCCGCGCGTCGCCGGCTTCGGCGCCGAGCTCGTCGCGGTGATCGCGGAGAAGGCGATCCTCGACCTCCAGGGGCCGATCGTGCGCGTCACCGGCTATGACGTCCCCTTCCCGTACTGGTCGCTCGAGCACGAGTACGTGCCGACGTCGGAGCGCGTCGCCGCGGCCGCACGGAAGGTCCTCGACTACTGATGGCCTACGAGTTCAGGCTCCCGGACCTCGGCGAGGGGTTGGCCGAGGGCGAGATCGCGCGCTGGCTCGTCGAGGAGGGCCAGCAGATCCAGGAGGACGACCCGCTCGTCGAGATCCAGACGGACAAGACGACGGTGGAGATCCTCTCGCCGGCGGCGGGCACGGTCGCACGCATCCTCGTCCAGGAGGGCGAGCTCGTCCCGGTCGGGACCCCACTCGTCGTGATCGGAGACGGTGAGATCGCGGAGCCCGGCGCTCCTGCTGCTGTCGATGCACCTGCACCGGAGCCTTCTGCTCCCGCCCCGAAGCCGTCCGAACGGGTCCAGGCCACACCCCTCGTCCGGCGGCTCGCGGCCGAGCTCGGAGTGGAGCTGTCCGCTGTCGCCGGAACGGGGCCGGGCGGGCGAGTCTCGGAGGAGGACGTGCGCACAGCGGCCTTATCTGGGGGTCAGACCCCAGGGCGTGGCCCCGAGAGGCGCGTCCCGCTGCGCGGCGTCCGCCGGCTGATCGCGCAGCACCTGACGACGTCCCATCGCGAGGTGCCGGCTGTCACGGTCGTCGAGGAGTGCGACCTCACGGCGCTCTCGGCCGCGCGCGGGGAGCGCTCGTACCTCCCGTACCTCCTCCAGGCCGTCGCCGCCGGCCTGCAGGAGTTCCCCGAGCTGAACGCGACGCTCGACGGCGAGGAGATCGTCTTCTGGGAGCGCTACGACCTGGGCGTGGCGGTGCAGACGGACGAGGGGCTCGTCGTCCCCGTGCTCCGCGCCGCCGACGAGAGGTCCCTCGACGAGCTCGAGGCCGAGGCCCGCCGGCTTGCCGAGGGTGCGCGCGCGGGGACGCTCGCGCCGGAGGAGCTGCGCGGCTCGACGTTCACGGTCACGAGTGCGGGGCGCCTCGGCGGCCTCTTTGCCACGCCGCTCGTCAACTACCCCGAGGTCGCCATCCTCGGGCTGCACCGGATCGCGCCGCGCCCGGCTGTCGTCGACGGGGAGATCGCCGTCCGCGAGATCGGCTGGCTCTCGTGCACCTTCGACCACCGCGTGGTCGACGGCGCGCGGGCGAGCGCCTTCCTCCTCGACGTCGTCGGACGTCTCGAGAGTCCCACCTGAGCGGACGAGGGCCCGGCTCTCGCCGGGCCCTCGTCACTCCGCGATCCCTACAGCACTAGTTGTTGGCGTCCTGATCGTTGATCTGCGCGCGGATCTCGCCGCCTGGCCACTTCGACGAGTGGACGTTGGCGTAGGAGTGGCCGGCGCGCATTGCCTGCGCGAGCTCGGCGAAGTTCCCTGCCTCGAGACCCTGGCCGGCCGGGCCGATGATGTCGGCGGCGTCGATGACACCGGTGACCGTGCCGGACTGCGGGCATTCAGGCTTGTCGCCGGCTGCCGGCTGAGGACCGCAGAGGAATGCGGCGACCCCGCCGTTGATGGCCCGCTTGCCGAAGTGGATGTGCGCCTGCTGGACGGTGCCCTCGAGCCCCGAGTAGCTGAGCTCGTACGTGAGCGTCTCGGCCTCGTCGTCGATCGTCACCTGGAACGACCCTGTGGCGACCGTCGAGATGTCGGGATTCTCCTGGTAACCGATCAGGGCGTCCGCCTTCAGGTTCTTCTTGCCTCCGCTGGCCCCCGCCAGGGACGCGACCAGAAGCCCGGCCGCGAGGATGGCAATGGCCAACACGACACTGCGCCTTCGCATGGCAACCTCCTCGTTCCCCCTACTGGTTCAGTGGGTACTACGCGGCGAGGCTGCGGTCCGGATTGCCCTGCCGCGCTCGGGGCCCGCCCCGGCGAGGATCCCCGCTCCGGCCGCCTCTCAAACCGCGGCGGAGACGCGTCTCAGGCGCGCCGCGCTCGCCGTGCCGGGTCGGCCGAGGGATCGGGCAGCGGGACGAACTGGACGCTCGGCCGCCGGCGGCCCTCCTGCGGGAAGAGCTCCATGAGATCGTAGGCCTCGTGTGGGAGCCCGGTCGCGACCGGGAGCCCGAGCGCCTTCGCCTCCTCGACCGTGATGGGGTCGTCGTGGGTGTAGTGACCGCCGGCGAGCTCCTCGGCCACGGTCTCGGCCTGGTCGGGACCGTGTCGGTCGACGAGGAGGTCGCGGACGACCTGCTTCATGTGGCGCAGCGCCTTCTCGGCGACGTCGGCCATGACGAGGGTGCGGTCGTCGAGCCGCTCGACGGGCTTCTTGGCGGCGACGCGGACGAGCGCCGCCGCCGGCATGTCTCCGAGCTGCGGGTCGACGGGCCCGAGAACGGCGGCCTCGTCCATGAGGATCTCGTCGGCCGCGAGAGCGACGAGAGTCCCGCCCGACATGGCGTAGTGGGGGACGAGGACGGTCACCTTCCCGGGATGGGCGCGGACGGCATAGGCGATCTGCTCGGAAGCGAGCACGAGCCCGCCCGGGGTGTGCAGGAGCAGGTCGATCGGGCTCTCGTCGGCGGTCTGGCGGATCGCACGCAGGACCGCCTCGGAGTCGTCGATGTCGATGAAGCGGTAGAAGGGAACGCCGAAGACGCCCACCGTCTCCTGCCGGTGGATCATGGCGATGACGCGCGTACCGCGCGCCCGCTCGAGGGTGCGAAAGGCGCGCCGCCTGCTCGCCTGGAGCGCCCGCTGAGAGAGCACCGGCGCACCGAAGAGGACGGCGACCAGGACGAAGAAGCCGATGGCGAAGATGGTGCCGAGGTCGATGCGGCGAGGATACGGGCGGGCGCGGCTAGTATCAGCGCGGTGGACGGAATCCTCGACTGGTACGTGCTCGGCGTCGTTCTCGGCCTAGGCGTCGCCGCCGGAGCCGCTGCGGTCGGAACTCGCCGCTCCCCGGCCTGGGTGGCGGCCACGGTCGCGGCGGCCGTGGGCGCCCTCGCCCTGACGCTGCTCGCGCTCCCCTGGTGGGCGCTGGCCGCGTTCGCCGGCGCGGCGGCCCTAGCCTTCGTCGCCCTTCGCAAGCTGTCGCCGGAGGCAGCTCCGGCGGCGGTCCTGGGCGCGGTCGTCCTCGCCCCCATCCCCGCGCTGGGCTACCTCGCCGTGGTGGCGGTCCCGGTCGCCGGCGCGCGGCTGGGGCGGCGGGCGGAATCGCGCCATGCGGGCCTGAGAGTTCTCGCCAAGGACTGACCTGACCGACCCCGACCGAAAGAAGCTCGTTCTGGTCGTCATCGACGGGTTGACGCCCGACGTCCTCGGGCGCGGCCTCGACGAGGGCCGCCTGCCTGCGCTCGGCGCTCTTGCGGACGCCGGCTGGACGGGCCAAGGCACGAGCGTCTTCCCCTCGCTGACGCCCGTCTGCCTCACCTCGATCGCCACGGGTGCGTTCCCCGACGTCCACCGGATCCCCCACCTCGTCTGGTACCACCGGGGCGAAGGAAGGGTGATCGAGTACGGCTCCTCGTTCTCGGCGATGCGGGCCGTGGGGGCGCGGCAGGCGATCCGCGACACGATCTTCGGGATGAGCGGGGAGCACGTCTCGCCCGAGGCGACGACGGTCTTCGAGGCTCTCGAGGACGCGGGGCTCGAGCCAGCCGCGATCAACTTCACGTGCTACCGCGGACGGACGCGGCATCCGATCCGCCTGCCCGCACTGGCGCGGCGGAACCGCTGGTACGAGGCCGTCTACGGTCCGCGCCACTTCTTCTTCTTCAACGTCTTCGAGTCGGAGCGGACCGGCGCGCCGCTCGCCGTGCGCTCGCGGCTGGAGGGATCGATCGACGACTACGCCGCCGCGGTAGGGCGCTGGCTGGTCACGCGCGACGCCTTCGACTTCCTCGTCTTCTATCTCCCCGACTACGACTACGCCTCGCACATCGCCGGCCCGGACCGCTCGCTGGAGGCGCTCGAGCGCTCGGATCGCGCGCTCGCTCGCCTGCTCCAGGCCGGCGGCGGGGCCGACGACTTCCTCGAGCGCTACGCGGTTCTCGTCTGCTCCGACCACGGCCAGACCTCCGTCGAGCGGTTGGCGCGCCTTCACGACTCCTTTCCGGAGAGCCTCGACGGCGTCCTCGCGCTGGCCTCGAACCGCGCGGGGATGGTCTACAGGCTCCCCGGCTGCCGGCTCGACTCGCGCGCGCTGGCGGACCGTGTCGAGGAGGACCCTGCGGCCGACGTCGTCCTGTTCCTGGAGGACGGCGCTGCAGTCGCGCGCCGCGAGGGCGCCGAGCTCCGCTTCGCGCTCGAGGGCGAGGAGTGGCGGCTCGAGGGAGACGCGGCCGTGCTCGAGGCCGAGCGCTACCCGAACGGGCTCGAGCGGGCCTGGCGGGCGCTTCGCTCCCCGACCGCCGGCGACGTCATCGTCTCGGCCGCGGAGGGGTGGGAGCTGGCCGATCTCGGTGGGCGGCACCACCTCGGCGGGGGGAGCCACGGCTCGCTCGTCGCGGGCGACTCCACCGTGCCGCTCATGGCGGCCGGGTTCGACGAGCCTCCCTTCCCGTCCGATCCCGGGATCACGGATCTCGCGCCGCTCGTCCTCGCCCACTTCGGGGTGCCCACTCCGGCCTCCATGCAGAAGACCCGTGAGGCGGCGCGAGCCTGACTTCGCCGCGCTCCGCGCGCAGATGGTCGCGGAGCAGCTCGAGGCGCGCGGGATCACCGATCCCCGCGTCCTCGAGGCAATGGGGAAGGTGCCGCGCGAGGCGTTCACCGACGCCGACGACCGCAAGCGCGCCTATGAGGACATCCCCATCCAGATTGGCTGGGGACAGACGATCTCGCAGCCCTACATGGTTGCCCTCATCTGCGAGGCGGCCGCCGTCCGGCCGGGGAATCGCGTGCTCGACGTCGGCACTGGCTCGGGGTACCAGGCGGCCGTGCTCGCCGAGCTCGCGGAGGAGGTGCACACCGTCGAGCGCCTCCGCCAGCTCGCCGAGCGGGCGAGAGAGAAGCTCGACGCCGCCGGGTACGGCCGTGTGACCGTCCACCTCGGCGACGGCTCGCTCGGCGATCCCGAGCACGGCCCGTTCGACGCGGTCACGGTCGCGGCGGCGGCGCCGGAGCTGCCGCACTCGCTCTACGACCAGCTCGTCATGGGCGGACGGCTCGTGATCCCGGTCGGAGACCGCCGCGGCCAGCGCCTCGAGGTCGTGATCAAGAGCCCGGAGGGGCCTGCGGTCGCCCACTCGGTCGCCTGCCGCTTCGTTCCCCTCGTGGGGGCGGAGGGGTACTAGCGTTTGGGCCGGGTCGGCCCGGGGCATCCTCGTCGCGGGATGGGGCCTCTCCACCGGACCGGTGCGCTGGTTCGCCGTGCCGTCACCTATCGGGACATCCGCCTCGGGGTCGCCGTGGACGCGCTGCTCGACCGGCCGCTCAGCCGGCTCGTCGGCCTTGACGTCCGCTGCGGCGACGGCGCGCACCGCTTCCTCCCCTATCCCGCCTGCGACGTACGGGCCGACGATCTCGTCGTCGAGTCGGCCCTCGTCCTGCTGGAGCGCGAGCTCGAGTTCTACCGTCTGGGCGGCCGGGCCTTCTCCGAGCTACGAGGCCAGCCGGTCAGCCTGGACGGCGATGAGGTCGGCACGCTCGCGGACATCCTCGTGACGCCGGATGGAGACGTTCACCGGTTCGTGGCCGCGACTCCGGAGGGCGAGCGCGAGCTCGCACCGGGGCCGAGAGTCGGGATCGGGAACCACCTTCTCCGTCCGGCCGTCTGAGGCGAGAACGTAACCTTTCCTCCCGTGGCGAAAGGAGCCCAGGCGACCTCCTCGCGCGCGAGCGCCTTTACGGACGCGGCCTCCGGCGCGCTGCGACGTCCCGCGAACTGGCTCCAGCTCGCGAAGTTCTGCGCGGTCGGGGCCTCGGGCTACGTCGTCAATCTCGCCGTCTACGCGACGCTCCTCGCGTTCGACGTCCACTACCTGCTCGCGGCCGTTTGCTCGTTCCTCGTCGCCGTGACGAACAACTACGCCTGGAACCGCCACTGGACGTTCAGACGCCAGCGGGGCCACCTCGTCTTCCAGGGCTTCCGCTTCTTGGTCGTCTCGACGATCGCGCTGGCGGCGAATCTGGCGTTCCTGAGCGCGCTCGTCGGCCTCGGCGTCCCGAAGCTGCCGGCTCAGGCGATCGCGATCGCGCTCGTCACGCCGTGGAACTTCGTCGCCAACAAGCTCTGGAGCTTCCGACGACGGCCCTCCGTGTAGCCGTCGTTGCCGCCGCCTTCCTCGCCCTCGGCACGGGGGCTGCCCATGCGGCTGTGCCCACCTCGCCCGTGTTCGACTCGCGCGGCAATCTGATCGGGACGCCGTTCGTCCCCCCGCCGACCGAGCCGCTTCTGCGGGAGGACGACGCGATCGGCCGGGCTCTCGCGAACCCGAAGATCGCGGACTGGCTCGACCGCTACCCGGAGTCGACGTTGACCGACGAGGCCGAGTTCGACGAGGGCCCGGAGGTCTGGACCGTCAAGGTGTGGTCGTCGCTCCCCGACGCCGGCCAGGTCGCTCTCGCCAAGGTCGACGACACGTCGGGTGCGGTGACGGAGGCCTGGACCGGGCCGCAGGTGGCCTGGAAGATGGCGCGCGGCTACAACGGCGCGTTCGGCCGGAAGATCAACAACCCCTGGATCTGGCTCTCGCTTTGCGCGGTCTTCTTCCTCGGGCTCGCGGACCTGCGCCGACCGCTCTCGATCCGGAACCTCGACCTGCTCGTCCTCCTCTCCTTCGGAATCTCCCTCTTCTTCTTCAACCGGGGCGAGATCTTCAGGGCGATGCCGCTCGCCTACCCGCCGATGCTCTACCTGCTCGGGCGCATGGCGTGGATCGGCTGGAAGGGGCGCGGGAGCCCGTCACGGCCGCTCTGGCCGGTCTGGCTGCTCCTCGCCGCCACGGTCTTCTTGGCGGGCTTCCGCTTCGGGCTCAACCTGCGCGCGTCGAACGTCATCGACGTCGGTCTCGCCGGCGTGATCGGCGCGCAGCGGATCGCCGAGGACGAGCAGGCGCCGTACGGAAACATGCCCGAGGACGACGGGGAGGAGTGCGGCGACCCCGACGCCGACGGCTACGTGCGCGAGCGGATCCAGACGAACGGTCGCTGCGAGGTCGCCAACGGCCGCGGGGACACGTACGGGCCGGTCAGCTACCTGGCCTACGTTCCGGGCTTCCTGACGATGGGCTACAGCTACAGGTGGGACTACCTGCCGGCGGCGCACTTCACGTCGCTCCTCTGGGACGGGCTCGCCCTCCTCGGCATGGGGCTCCTCGGGTTCCGGTTCGGCGGCGTGCGCCTGGGCGCGACGCTGGCCTTCGCCTGGGCCGCCTACCCGTTCACGCAGTACGTCTCGAGCTCGAACTCGAACGACGCGATCATGCCCGCGTTCCTCATCTGGGGCCTCGTCTTCGTCACCTCGGCGCCTGCGCGCGGCCTCTTCGCCGGCCTCGCAACCTGGACGAAGTTCGCCTCCTTCCTCCTGCTCCCGCTCTGGGCCTCCTACCCGAAGGCGACGCGTTGGCCGCGTCAACAGCTCCTCTTCGTCGGCGGTTTCCTCCTCGCGACCGCGCTCGGCTTCTGGATCCTCCTGCTGGAGCCGGATCCGCTCCACGCCGCCCGCATCTTCTGGGATCGCACGTTCGGCTGGCAGCTGTCACGGCCCTCACCCTTCTCGATCTGGGACTGGGGCGAGTACCCCGGCTATCCGGACCTCCACGTCGTCCAGACCGCCCTGAAGGCGCTCCTGCTGTTTGCGTCGGTGGCGCTCGCGTTCGTGCCGCGCACGCGCAACGTCGTCCAGCTCGCCGCCCTCTCGGGCGCGCTCCTCCTCGGCTTCGAGCTCGTCCTCACGCATTGGTTCTATCTCTACATCCCGTGGTTCTTCCCCTTCGTCGCGTTCGCCCTGCTCGTTCCCGCTGCGATCCGCGTCGCCCAACCCGCGCTGCTTCCGGAGGAGCCGAGTGGTGAGCGCCCAGTCGGAGAGCTCGTCCCCCTCCGCTGACACCGTGCGGCTCCTGCTCGCGCTGGCGATCGGCCTCGGGCTGCTGGCCGCGTCGTGGGGCGCTCTCCACCTGCCGCCCTTCGACCGCTACCAGATCGTCGACACGCCCGTCTACCAGGAGTACGGCGAGGCGATGACGGCCGGGGAGGTCCCGTACCGCGATTTCGAGGTGGAGTACCCGCCGGCCGCGCTCCCCGTGTTCTGGCTCCCCGCCCTCGGCCCCGAGGAGCACTACCGCTCCATCTTCGAGGCGTTGATGTGGATCTGCGCCGCAGCCATGCTGGCGCTCGTGGTGCGCTCTCTCGCCTCCCTCGGCGCCTCGCCGCGTCACCTGCTTGCGGCAGCCGTCTTCGTGGGGCTGTTCCCGCTCGCTCTCGGGACCGTCGTGTTGACGCGCTACGACCTCTGGCCCGCGGCGCTGACGGCGGCCGCGCTCGCCGCCGTCCTCGCCGGCCGGGTGCGGCTCGGACTCGCGGTCCTCGGCCTCGCCGTGGCGGCGAAGATCTACCCGCTCGTCCTCCTCCCGTCCCTACTCGTCTACGTCGCGCGCAGGCGGGGGAGGAAGGAGGCGGCGGCCTGCCTCGGGGCGTTCGTCGCGATGCTCGTGCTCGTGGTCGTGCCGTTCGCGCTCATCGCGCCGGATGGGCTCGCCGGCTCCGTCGAGCGCCAGGTGGGCCGCCCTTTGCAGATCGAGAGCTTGGGTGCTGCCGTCCTCCAGGCGGCCCACCAAGTAGACGGCACATACGTGCCGTCTGTCGTCTCCACGCACGGCTCCCAGAACCTCGCGGGATCGCTGCCGGACGCGTTCGCCACCGTGCAGACCGTCCTCCAGGCGGCGGCGCTCGTCGCGGTGTGGGCGCTCTTCGCCCGTGGCCCGGCGACCCCGGCCCGTCTCGCCGCCGCCTCCGCGGCCTCGGCCGTCGTCTTCGTCGCCCTGGGGAAGGTGCTCTCGCCTCAGTTCCTCATCTGGCTCGTCCCGCTCGTCCCGCTCGTCGCCGGGCGGATCGGCCTCGCCGCCGGAGCTCTTCTCGGCGCGGCGCTCGTCACCACCCACCTGTGGTTCCCGACGCGCTACTGGGACATGGTCGACCTCGAGCCGGCGGGCTGGCTCGTGCTCGTTCGCGACCTGCTCCTCGTCGCGCTCGCTGTCGTTCTCGTCGTCGCTACGGCTCGACGGGAACGCGCAGGGCCTCGCACCGCGTAGCGCGCCCGTCGGGCTCGCATTCGACGATGACGCCCTCGATGCGGACGTCGCTGTCGGCGGGATGGAAGCGCACAGGCATCCCCGTCCTCATCCGCTGGATGGCGAGCTCCGCCCGAACGCCGATGACCGAGTCGTGGGGCCCGGTCATGCCCGCGTCCGTGATCGCTGCCGTCCCGCCGGGCAGGACGCGCGCGTCGTTGGTCTGCACGTGCGTGTGCGTGCCGATCACGGCCGTCACGCGCCCGTCCAGCATCCGGGCGAGCGCGATCTTCTCGCTCGTCGCCTCCGCGTGGAAGTCGACCAGGACGACCGGCGTTCGCGCGCGCGCCTCGTCGACGAGCGCGTCGGCGACGTGGAAGGGATGGACCGGGGTCTGGAGGAAGAGCGCTCCCTGGAGATTGAGGACCGCGACGGCCGTGCCGTCGCGCGCCTCGGCGAAGGTGAGCCCCCTCCCCGGGATGCCCGCGTCGCCGAAGTTGGCGGGGCGGATCACCCGTGGGCTCGACTCGAGGATCGGCACGAGGTCGCGGTGCCGCCAGACGTGGTTCCCCGTCGTGATCACGTCCGCACCGGCGGCGAGCAGCTTCTCTGCGAGCTTCGCAGTCAAGCCGGCGCCGTCGGCAGCGTTCTCGCCGTTCACGACGCACAGGTCGGCGTCGAGCTCATGCCGGAGCTCGGGCAAGTGCTCCGTCACCGCCCGCCGGCCGGGGGGCCCGAAGACGTCGCCGATGAAGAGGAGCTTCAACGACCTTTTCCCGCCTTTGGCGGCAAAAGCTCGACCAAAAGAATCTCGCTCTCCGTCGACAGCTTGTGGTTGCTCATTCTAAGGATTCGCGAAGCGAATCCTTAGGGGCTTGTGAGGGCCGTCGCCGGGTGCACCTCGATGTGCACGTGCTGGCCGTTGTCCTGGGTGTAACGGGCGAGCCCGGCCCGCTCCACCTCGGAGAGGTCGATGATGCGGCCGATCTTGGTGCGACCGGCCGAGACCGTCGAGCCCACGGTCAGCGCCGGGTCGGCGCGGACGTTCGAGAGCGTCACGACGACCCCGGGGGAGCCCGAGGGCTGGATCTCGACGGTCACGCCGTAGGCCTTGCCGTTGACGACGTTGTCGGTGATGGCGATGACGCTGCCGTCGACCGGCGCGTAGACGTCCGTGTCGATGGGGGCGCCGACGTCGAGGCCGCCGGTCTCCGCGCCGACGCCGCCCTCGAGCAGGTAGTAGCTCACGCCGCCGCCGCTCGAGCCGAAGAGCCTGCGGAAGATCCGCTCGGCGAGCCCGGCGTTCGCCTGGGTTCCGACGGGGTCGAGCGGAAGCGCGGCCGTGCCGCTCGCGTGATAGCCGAGCGCGGTCACTCGGCTCTGGTTCACTGGGAGCTGGATGCGGAGTGAGTCATGCATGGCGACGATCTGCGGACGCGGGGGCCCGGCCGGCAGCAGACGCGCGGCGGGTGCGGGCCCGGTGATCGTCACGGCGCCCTCCCCACCCCGGCCGAAGGCAGTGAGCAGGAGGGCGACGAGGCAGCCGCACGCGATGACGACCAGCGCCGCAGTGCGGCGTGCCCGACGGGCTTTCGCCCGGGCTTCCTCGCGCTCACGCTGCCTCGCGCGCGCGGCGAAGCCTGGGGCTTCCGTCGTAGCCATCCGCGGCACGGTAACGAAGGAGGCCAGCGCTTTCAAACCGAACAGAGCCGGCTTGGGCGGCTCCTCCTCGCGCTCATCGAGGCTCTTGGCCGGCGCGAGGGGCTCAGGCCGGAGCGCGAGCGAGCCGTCGGTCGGGAACTCCCAGTCCTCCTCGACGCCCCAGAGGTCAACGACATTCCCTCGCTTTGCAGGGACTTCGTGCTCCTGGTCATAGACTTGGAACCCGACCGGCATCGCTGGCCTCGCGGCGTGCTCGCCGCGGGCGCACCTTGCCAGGGGCGGCGGACGACCCGAAATCAGGGAGGAACATCGAGGCTGGTTCGGCCGTCTAGGAAGCATGAAGGTACGCACGGCCATCGCGCTCGGTCTCTGCGGGCTTCTTGCCCTGGCGCTCTTCGGGTGCGGGGAGAGCGGCTCGAGCGGTCCGACCGCCGGGGAGAGCAAGAGCGGAGCCCCCCTGGTCGGCGCGGCGAGCTGCACTCTCGTCGTCCGCTACCAGGGTTCCCTCTATGAGGGTTGGACCGTCCGGGTGGCGCCCGTCGAGGGCGGAAGCGTCGGGACGGGAGTGCTGCCCGGCTGCGACGACGGCGGCGGTCCGGAGCCGGACGAGGAGATCGAGCTCGCGGAGATCGCCGGGGTCTCCCCCGAGGTCGCGCTCGTCTGGGCCGGGCAAACCGACACCGTGTTGCTGCGAGAGGGGATCGAGCAGCCGCCGCCGGAGGTGGCTGAGCTCCTGCGTGCGCCGACGTGCGATCCCCGCGACGAGCCGATCGAGCTCTCGGGGCCGTGGCTCGGCATGCTCGGCGCCGACGGGAACACCGAGCTCGACCTGGCGCCGCCCTACGACCTGGATCTCTTCGTCGAGGCGAGCTCGGTACCCCGATACGAGCGTGCCTTCCTCACCGTCCGCGTCCCGGCGTCGCTGGGCCGGCCGCTCACCCGCGCCGACATCGAGTCTTCGCTCTGGGAGGGCGGGACGATCTCGCTGCGGGTCGGCTGCGGCGACCAGGGGACGTACCTGGTCGAGCACGTCACGGCCGATCCCCCGCGGTAGCGGGCGCCCCGCGACAGCGGCCGGGACCCGCGTGCGAAGATCCCGGCGACGTGTCGACCTTCCCGAGCACGCGCCTGCGGCGCTTCCGGCGCACGGCCGCCCTCCGCGCGCTCACCCGCGAGACCCGCCTCTCGCTCGACGACTTCGTCTACCCGCTCTTCGTGTGTCCGGGCGAGGGCGTCGAGCGGCCGCTCGAAGGTCTGCCGGGAATCGCGCAGCGCTCGGTCGACCGGCTCTGCGACGCGGCCGAGGACGCGAGTCGCGCCGGCGTGCGCGCCCTGCTCCTCTTCGGGATCCCAGAAGAGAAGGACGAGGCCGCCTCGGGCGCCTACGACGACGACGGCATCGTCCAGCGCGCGCTCCGCGCCCTTCGCGACCGAGTCCCCGGTCTCGTGCTCCTCACGGACGTCTGCCTCTGCGAGTACACGTCCCACGGCCACTGCGGACTCGTCGAGGGTGACGAGGTGCTGAACGACGTCTCGCTGGAGCTCCTCGCGAAGACTGCCGTGAGCCACGCCGAAGCCGGCGCCGACGCCGTCTGCCCCAGCGACATGATGGACGGGCGCGTGGGCGCGATCCGCGGCGCCCTCGACTCCGAGGGCTTCGAGCAGACGCCGATCGTCGCCTACTCGGCGAAGTACGCCTCCGCGTTCTACGGTCCCTTCCGCGAAGCGGCCGAATCCGCGCCCGCCTTCGGCGACCGGCGGAGCTACCAGCTGGATCCGCCCAACGTCCGCGAGGCGCTCCGCGAGTGCGAGCTCGACCTCGCCGAGGGCGCCGACGCGATCATGATCAAGCCCGCGCTCCCGTACCTGGACGTGATCCGGGCCGCGCGAGATCGTTTCGACGCGCCCCTCTTCGCGTACAACGTCAGCGGGGAGTACGCGCTGGTGAAGGCCGCCGCGGCGCGCGGGTGGCTCGACGAGCGGCCGGCAGCGCTCGAGGGCCTCACGGCGATCAAGCGGGCCGGCGCGGACGTGATCTTCTCCTACTGGACGCGGGAGCTGGCCGAATGGCTCTGACCGCCAGCGGGTTGTTCCGCCGCGCCGGCCGGGTCATCCCCGGCGGGGTCAACTCGCCGGTGCGCGCGTGGGGGGCCGTCGGCGGAGAGGACCCCTTCTTCGCGGCGCGCGGGGAGGGCGCGTACCTGTTCGACACGGAGGGGAACCGCTACGTGGACTGGGTCATGTCCTGGGGTCCGCTCGTCTTCGGCCACGCCGACCCGGAGGTCGTCGAGGTGGTCCAGGACGCCGCCGCCGATGGGACGACCTTCGGGGCGCCGACCGAGCGCGAGGTCGAGCTGGCCGAGGAGCTGGTCGACGCCGTGCCCTCGGTGGAGATGGTGCGCCTCGTCTCCTCGGGCACCGAGGCAGCGATGAGCGCCCTCCGGCTCGCGCGCGGGTTCACCCGCCGCGACCGCGTCCTCAAGTTCGCGGGCTGCTATCACGGTCACGCCGACGGCCTGCTCGCCGCGGCCGGCTCCGGGCTCGCGACGCTCGGGATCCCGTCCTCGCCGGGCGTGCCGGCCGGCGCCGCGGGCGACACGGTCGTCTGCGTCTACAACGACGTCGACGCCGCCGCCACCGCGGTCGAGCGCTACGGCGAGGGCCTGGCGGCGATCGTGGTCGAGCCCGTCGCCGGGAACATGGGCGTCGTCCCGCCCGAGCCCGGCTTCCTCGAGGCGCTGCGAGCCCTCTGCGACGCCGCCGGCGCCCTCCTCGTCTTCGACGAGGTCATCACCGGCTTCCGCGTCGCGCGCGGGGGTGCGCAAGAGCTCTACGGCGTGCGCCCCGACCTGAGCGTCCTCGGGAAGATCGCGGGCGGCGGCCTCCCGTTGGCGGCCTTCGGAGGACGGGCGGACGTGATGGACGAGCTGGCGCCGAGCGGGCCCGTCTACCAGGCGGGCACGCTCTCGGGAAACCCGCTCGCGACGGCGGCGGCGCTCGTCGTCCTCAAGCGCCTGCGCGACCCGGCCGTCTACGAACGGCTCGAGGAGGCGGGCGCGCGTCTCGAGGCGGGGCTGCGCGAGGCCGCCGCCGGTGACGCGGCCTGCGTGCAGCGGGTCGGGGCGATGGCGACGCTCTTCTTCCGCGAGGGACCGGTGCGCAACTTCGAGGAGGCCGCGGCGAGCGACACCGATCGGTACGCGGGCTGGTTCCGCCACCTGCTCGCCCGGGGCGTCTACGTTGCCCCCTCGCAGTTCGAGGCGCTCTTCGTCTCGACGGCTCACGGTGAGGCCGAGATCGACGCGACGGTGGAGGCAACGCGTGAGCTCTTCGGCGGCTGAGCTCGGGATCTGGCGCACGATTGCCGACGAGGCGGGTTGGGAGAGCGCCCTCTGGGCCGCAGCGCTTCGCCCGGCCGCCGAGCGGGACGAGACCCCGATCTTCTCGGCGCTCGCGCCGGAGTCCCACGGGCTCGGGCTCGAATCGATCTACGAGGGTTACCTCCTGCACTACGGACGCCCGCGGCTCTTCGCGCCGGCCGATTCCGACACGGCCATGCTTCTGGGCGACTACCTCTACGCCCACGGGCTCGTCCGCGTGGCTGCGCACGGCGACGTGGCCGTCGTCGCCGACCTCGCCGAGCTCGTCTCCCTCTGCGCGCAGCTGCGGGCCGAGGAACGCGCCGGCGACGGCGCCGCCTGGGCCGGGACGGTCACCCGCCTCGGGGCGGACGATCCCCGCCTCGAGACCGCCCGCGCGGCACTTCGCCTGAACGGCGATCCGGCGCCGCTCCTCGCGCTCGCCGAGCTCGAGGCCGGCGCGGGCGCGGTCGGGCGCTCGCTCGCCCTGCACGCCGAGCGGGTCGATTAGGATCTCGCGGAGATGGGCGCCTTCGTCAGCTCCCTCGTCCTCGCCGCCGAGAAGTCCACAGCCGAGGAGGGCCGCGACATCATCGTCGCGATGCTCGTCGTGGGGCTCATCTTCGTGAGCGTGATCGCGCTGGGGCAGCTCGGGCGCTGGCTCGGCCATCGCCGCGGCCGCGGCCACTGAGCCGCGACCGGCGCCCACCTCGGGGGATAGACTCGGAGCGGTGCCTGCCGCCGATCTTCGCTCCTGGATCGACCTGCTCAAGCGGGAGGGCGAGCTGGTCGAGATCGAGGCCGAGGTCGATCCGTACCTCGAGATCACGGAGATCGCGGACCGCGTCGTCAAGGGCGGCGGACCGGCGCTCCTCTTCACGAGCGTCAAGGGGTCTGAGCGACCGCTTCTCATCAACCAGTTCGGAACCGAGCGGCGGACGTGCCTCGCGTTCGGCGAGCCGAGCCTCGATGCGGTCGCGCGCAAGCTCGAGGACGTCCTCGAGATGCAGCCGCCGCAAGGGCTCGTTGAGAAGGTGAAGGGGCTCGGGAAGCTCAAGCGCCTGGCCGACTCGATGCCGAAGACCGTCTCGCGCGGCGCCTGCCAGGAGCTCGTGCTCGAGCCCGATCTCGACGCGCTCCCGATCCAGCACTGCTGGCCCGACGACCCGTCGCCCTTCATCACGCTGCCCGCGGTGATCACGAAGGATCCGCGCACGGGCGTCCGCAACGTGGGCATGTACCGGATGCAGAAGATCGACGCGCGCTCGACCTTCATGCACTGGCAGATCCACAAGGACGGGCGCGCCGACTGGCTGGCCGCCGAGGGCTCCATCCCGGTCGCCGTCGCCCTCGGCTGCGATCCCGTCACGACCTACTCGGCGAGCGCGCCGCTCCCGAAGCACATCGACGAGTTCATGCTCGCAGGTTTCCTGCGCGGCGACGCCGTCGAGCTCGTCAAGTGCAAGACGGTCGACCTCGAGGTGCCCGCGAACGCGGAGATCGTGCTCGAGGGAACGGTCGAGGCCGGCGACATGGGGACGGAGGGGCCGTTCGGGGACCACACCGGCTACTACTCCCCGCCCGAGCCGTTCCCGGTCTTCCGGCTGACCGCCATGACGATGCGCCGGAACGCGATCTACCCGTCCATAGTCGTCGGGGTCCCGCCCGCCGAGGACGCCTGGCTCGGCAAGGCGACGGAGCGGATCTTCCTGCCGGCGATCCGCATGACCGTCCCGGAGATCGTCGACTACGACCTCCCGGTCGCCGGCGCCTTCCACAACTGCGTGATCGTCTCGATCCGCAAGGCCTTCCCCGGCCACGCAAAGAAGGTCATGCACGCGATCTGGGGCCTCGGGATGCTGTCGCTCTCCAAGTCGGTGGTCGTCGTCGACGAGCTCGTCGACGTCCACGACTACGAGCAGGTCTTCTTCCACGTCTGCGCGAACGTCGACCCCAAGCGGGACGTCCTCCTCAGCGAGGGCCCGCTCGACCAGCTCGACCACGCTGCAGTGCTGCCCTGTTACGGCGGGAAGCTCGGCATCGACGCCACGCACAAGCTGCCGGAGGAGGGCGCCCGGGAGTGGCCCGAGCGCATCGAGATGACTCCCGAGGTTTGTGACACGGTGGACCGGCGCTGGGAGGAGTACGGCATCGGCGCCCAGGCCTCGGGAAACGGCCGAATCTCCCAGGTCTTGAGGCAGAAGGTACGTCGTTGACAGGATCGAGCCGCCGAAGGAAGAATGCTCCACGCTCGTGACAGCGAGGGCAGGGAGAAGGGAGCCTGGTGGCCGACGAGCTAGAGCGGCCGGGGGAGACCCCCGAGCACGAAGACGCTGAGGCCCACCTCCCCTCGCCGACGATCTGGCCGTTCGGCTTCGCCGGCGCGGTCGCCCTCATCCTCCTCGGACTGATCATCAGCTTCTGGGCGACCGCGTTCGGGATCGCCCTCGCGGTCGTCTTCGGCTTCCTCTGGATCCGTCAGGTGACGCGCGAGGTGCGCGGCGAGCCCGAGCCGCTCGAGGCCCCCGCGCCCGGCGCGGCGGAAGAGCCGGTCGAGGAGCCGGAGGAGGCCGAGGGCTACACGCGCTCGAAGTTCCTCGAGGGCGCGACACTCGGGCTCGGCGCGGCGATCGGCGCCATCGTCACCGTGCCTGTGCTCGGCTTCGCCGTCGCCCCCGCCTTCGTCGACCAGGGCTACCCCGACGTCGACATCGGCCCGCTCGAGAACTACCCCGAGGAGGAGTGGCAGATCGTCACCTTCACCAGCAATGCGGACAAGGGCGCCGTCTCGCGACGGACGGCGTTTGTCCGCAACAACGGCCTCAAGGACCAGGTCCCGAGCTTCACGATCATCTCGAACCGCTGCGTCCACCTCGGCTGTCCGACTCAGCCGCAGGGGCCGCCCGGCGAGCTGCGTGACATCGAGACGTCGCAGACGCCCGTGACGCTGTCGGCGACGACGCCCTCGGGCTTCGGCTGCCCCTGCCACGGCGGCGCCTACGACATCGAAGGCAACCGGGTGGCCGGGCCGCCGGTACGCGCACTCGACCGCTACGAGTTCTCGATCATCGACGGCAGCCTCTGGCTCGGCTCGCCGTACAGCGTCAGCGAGGTGGAAGGCGAGGGCGCCGACGCCGTGATCGTCAAGTACCGGCCGGCCGATCCGGGCGTCCACGTGGACGGGCCGGAACAGGTCTTCTACCCGATCGTGCCGTGAGGATGGCCTAGGTGCCGCGCGCGAAGTCGAAGAGGCGCCAGCAGGCCGGGCACCTCCTGATGGTGCCTGTCGACTGGCTCGAGGAGCGCTCCGGGCTCGTCGGCGGGCTCAAGTACTTCCTCTTCCGCAAGGTCCCGCGCGACTCGAACTGGTTCCACACGCTCGGCTCGGCGACGCTGACCGCCTTCATCGTCCAGACCGTCACAGGCGTCGTGCTCGCCTTCTACTACAAGCCCTCGCCCGACGAGGCGTACGCCTCGATCCAGTTCATCACGAACGACCTGACACTCGGCTGGCTCGTGCGCGGGATGCACCGCTGGGGGGCGAGCGTCTTCATCATCCTGCTCTTCCTCCACATGGGGCGAGTCTTCCTCTTCGGCGCCTACAAGTACCCGCGCGAGCTGAACTGGCTGCTCGGCGTGGGGCTCCTCGTGCTGGCGATGCTCGAGGGCTTCACCGGCTACCTGCTTCCCTGGGACCAGACCGCGTACTGGGCGACGGTCGTCGGCATCAACCTGAACGCGACCGCGCCGTTCCTCGGCCCGTTCCTCTCGGACTTCCTGCGCGGGGGGCAGGAGATCGGCACCGAGACGCTCTCACGCTTCTACTCGATGCACATGCTGCTCATCCCAGGCGGCCTCATCGGGCTGATCGTGCTTCACCTGTACCTCGTCATCCGCCTCGGCGTCACCTCGCCGCCGTGGTCGGACGAGGCAGCGGGCAGGGAGCGCGCGGAGGTCGTCACCGCGAAGCGCGGGCTCGTGGAGCCCCGCCCGCGAGGCGACGGCAGCGTTCCTTCGCCGAGCGAAGGAACGCTAACTGGAGAAGGCCCCCGTTGATCGGGAGGGCACACATCTTTTGGTCGAGCTTTTGCCCGAAGGGGAAAAGGTCGTGAGCAACGAGCAGGAACGCGCGTACTTCAAGCGCTACAAGGAGGACGTCCGGGAGCGCGGGAAGCCCTTCTTCCCGTACGCGATGTTTCACGACACGGTCATGAGCCTGGTCGTGGTCTGCGTCATCGTCGCCCTCACCTGCGTCTGGTACTTCACCTCGGGTGAGGAGGCGGGTGACGCGGGCATCCTCGGGCCGCGCTACGCGGACGAGGCCGATCCGGGCACGACGTCCTTCGTGCCGCGCCCGGACTGGTACTTCTACTTCCTCTTCTACCTTCTGCGGATCTTCAAGTGGCCGGACTCGGTCATCCTGGGGACGGTCGGGATCCCGACGATCGCCCTCATCCTCCTGCTCGTACTCCCGTTCATCGACCGCCGCCGGGAGCGGCGGATCCTCCGCCGGCCCGTGGCGGTCGTGGCCGCGCTCCTCGTCATCGCCTCGATGGGCATCCTCACGTACAAGGGCGCGACGGCCAAGGAGTCGCTCGCCGGCGAGAACGTCGAGCTCGTGGACGAGTGGGCACAGGTGCAGGGGCTCTCCGAGGAGGGGATCGAGGGCGCGACCCTCTTCGCCCAGATCGGCTGCCTGAACTGCCATACCTATCTCGGCGCCGGCACGCCCAACCTCGGCGCCCCCGACCTGTCCGAGATCGGGGCCTCGGGCCAGACCGCAGAGGAGTTCTCCGCGTACGTCGCCAACCCGGCCGAGTTCGGCAACAACGTCATGCCGTCCTACGAGAGCCAGGGAGAAGAGGTTCTCCGCCTGCTCGGGATCTTCCTCGAAGAGTCGAAGGGCGAGGGCGGCGGCTAGCCCGCGCCCGGGCGGTGCCCCGTGAACGTCTTCCTCGGCATCACCGGCGCCTCGGGCGCGCCGTATGCGGCACGCCTCCTCCGGGCGCTCTCGGCCGCCGGCTGCGAGGTCGGCGTCGCCATCTCGGACGCCGGCGTCCAGGTGTGCGCAACCGAGCTCTACGGCGACATCTCGCTCTCGCGCGAGGACGTGACGGCGCGTCTCGCCGACGGGCTCGACGGACTCTCCGTCCTCGGACTCAGGGACTACTCGACTCCGTACGCGAGCGGCTCGGCGAGGGTGGACGGCTACGTCGTCTGCCCGTGCTCGATGTCGACGGCGGCCAGCATCGCGGCCGGCGCGATGGCGAACCTCATCCACCGCGCCGCCTCCGTGGCGCTCAAGGAGGAGCGGAAGCTCCTGCTCGTGCCCCGCGAGACGCCGCTCTCGACCATCCATCTCGAGAACCTCTTGCGCCTCCGCCGGGCCGGGGCGACGGTCGTCTTCGCGGCGCCGGGCTTCTACCATGCCCCCCAGACCATCGACGATCTGGTCAACTTCGTGGTGGCGCGATGTCTCGACCAGCTGGGAATCGACCAGACGCTCGTCGGCCGGTGGGGCCAATGAGCTCCGGCACGCTCGCTCCTGCCGCGGTCGAGGCGATGTTCGACCGGATCTCCCCGGTCTACGACTCCATGAACCGGCTGATGACGGCCGGGCTCGATCGCCGCTGGCGGCGTCTCGCCGTCGAGGCCGTCGTGCGGCCCGGCGACAGAGTTCTCGACGCGTGCTGCGGGACGGGCGATCTCGCCCTCGCTGCCGAGCGCGTCGGCGGCCGGGTGACGGGGCTCGACTTCTCCGAACGCATGCTAGACCGCGCCCGGCTGAAGTCGGCCGCGGTCGAATGGGTGCGGGCCGACGTCCTGGCCATGCCCTTCGAGGATGCGAGCTTCGACGTCGTGACCGTGGGGTTCGGCATTCGCAACGTCGAGGACCTCGAGGCGGCCCTTCGCGAGCTCGCTCGAGTCCTGAGGCCAGGCGGACGCCTGGCCTGCCTCGAGATCACGCGCCCGCGCGGTGCCCTCCGGCCCTTCTTCCGCCTCTGGTTCGAAGGGCTCGTTCCCCTGGCCGGCAAGGTGCTTCCGGGCGGCTCGGCCTACTCGTACCTCCCGGCGAGCGTGCGCCGCTTCCCTGTCCCCCAGGACCTTGGGGAAGCGATGCGCCGCTCCGGCTTCGAAGAGGTCGGCTGGCGGCTCCTCGGCGGCGGCATCGTCTGTCTTCACGCCGCGAGGAGGGCTCCGTGAACGCACTCGCCACCGTTCGCTCGGCGCCCGGTCTGGACGAGTTTCTCGATCGCCTGGAGGATCGTCTGCAGGATTCCGTCCAGTCGCATCCGGGTCTTGTCGGCGCGATCGGGTCCGACACGCTCTCGGCCGGGGGGAAGCGGCTCCGGCCCGTGCTCGTGTTCCTCTGCACGCCGCCCGGCCGGCGTGCCGACGAGCGGGCCGTCGCCGGCGGCACCGCCGTCGAGCTCGTTCACATGGCGACGCTCGTCCACGACGACCTCCTCGACGGTGCTGATCTCCGCCGCGGACGCCCGACCGCGTGGGCCGAGCACGGCGAGGACGCCGCGAAGGCGGCCGGCGACTATCTCTTCGCGCGGGCCTTCGCCGAGCTCGCAGGGACGGGCGACGTGCACGGCGTGACCGTCCTCGCCGGCGCGGCGCTCGCGCTCGCGCGCGGGGAGGCGCTCCAGCGGCGGCAGGCCTTCCGGCCGGAAACGACCGTGGACGAGTACCTCGCCCGCTGTTCGCTGAAGACCGGGAAGCTCTTCGAGGCCGCCTGCGTCATCGGCGCCGGCCGGCCGGAGCTCGGCGCCTTCGGGCTCGCGCTCGGCATCGCCTTCCAGATCGCCGACGACATCCTCGACTGCACCGGCGACTTCGACACGACCGGGAAGGCGCCCGGTGTCGACCTGCGCGACGGCACGCCGACCCTGCCGCTGATCCTGGCGGCCCGGGAGGACGCCGGTGTCCGGCAGGCACTGGCCGGGGAGCCGGTCGCAGGCGCTCTCGAGCTCGTCGTCGCCACCGGGGCGATCGTGACCGCCCGCAGTTTCGCGCTCGAGTATGCGGCGCGCGCCAGGGTCGCCCTCGACGGCGAGCCGGACCGAGCCTCACTCGAGGCGCTCACCCACCTCGTCGTGGACAGGGACGCATGAGCGTCGTGACGCAACAGACCGCCCTCGACGCGATCTGGGAGAAGGTCGAGGCCGGCGAGCGGCTGAACCTGGAGGACGGGCTCACGCTCATGGAGTCCGACGACCTCCTCCAGCTCGGCGAGCTGGCCGACGCCGCGCGCCGCGTCCGCGGCGGCACCGACGAGGTCTTCTTTGTCCAGAACCTCTACCTGAACCAGACGAACGTCTGCCGCGTGAAGTGCAAGTTCTGCGCCTTCGCCGTCACCCAGAAGCAGGCGGACGCCTACACGTTCACGCCGGAGCAGCTCGTCGAGGACGCGCTCGCGCAGCGCGAGGGCACCGGCTTCACCGAGATCCACATGGTCGGCGGGGAGAGTCCCCACGTGGACTTCGGCTACTACGTCGACATCGTCTCGAAGCTCCACGAGGCGATGCCGGACGTCCACCTGAAGCTCTTCACGGCGAGCGAGATCCACCACATGACGACGCTCTCGGGGCTGACGCACGAGCAGGTACTCGTCGAGCTCAGAGACGCCGGGCTCGGCTCGCTCCCTGGCGGTGGGGCGGAGGTCTTCGCCGACCGCGTGCGGCGGCTCGTCGCGCCGGGGAAAGAGCACCCGGACTTCTGGTTCCACACACACCGCACTGCGCACGGGCTCGGCATCCCCACGCACTGCACGATGCTCTACGGGCACGTGGAGACCTACGAGGAGCGCGTCGACCACCTTCTGCGCCTGCGCGGGCTCCAGGACGAGACCGGCGGCTTCCTCGCCTTCATCCCGCTCGCCTTCCACCCGGAGAACACGGTCTTCGAGCGCCGCGGCTGGACGCACACGGCCGGCTCCGACGACCTGAAGATGATGGCCGTCTCCCGTCTCCTCCTCGACAACGTCCCCAACGTGAAGGCCTACTGGATCATGATGGGGATGCCCCTCGCCGCCGTCGCGCTCCACTTCGGCGCCAACGACGTCCAGGGCACGGTCGTCCGCGAGGAGATCTTCCACGCGGCAGGCGCGACGACGGAGACGGAGCAGAAGATCGAGGAGCTCGTCCACTTCGTGGGCGAGGCCGGGCGGATCCCCGTGCAGCGCGACACCCTCTACAACGAGCTGCGGCGGTGGGAGTGAGCATGACCACCGAAGCGACCGCCAGGACTCCGACCCACGAGGTCGTCGACGCGCGCGACTGGAGCTTCGGCGGGACGTGGCCGTACGAGCCGCGCTGGCTCTTCACGGACGGCGTCCGCCTTCACTACGTCGACGAGGGCCCGCGGGACGGCGAGCCGGTCGTCCTTCTGCACGGGAACCCGACGTGGTCGTATCTCTTCCGCCGCTACCTCCGCGGACTCGCGGACGCCGGCTTTCGAGCCGTCGCCTACGACCAGCTCGGCTTCGGCCGCTCCGACAAGGCGCACGGCCGGAAGGAGTACTCGCTGGAGCGCGCCCGTCGCCATCTCGCCGCGCTCATGGACGAGCTCGCGCTCGACGGGGTCACGCTCGTCGTCCACGACTGGGGAGGGCCCATCGGGCTCGGCTGGGCCGCCGCGCACCCGGGCCGTGTTCGCCGGCTGGCCGTTCTGAACACCTTCTCGGAGGAGATGCCCGGCGCCCGCGGGCCCTTCCGCTGGCCCCTCACAGGCGAGCTGCTGGTCAAGGGCTCCCACTTCTACGTCCGAAGCTTCCTCCTCCGCGGCGGGATCCTGCACCCGGAGAGGCTCGGCGAGGAGGGCCGCGCCGCCTACCTCTCGCCGAGCCAGAGCTGGCCGAGCCGGACGGGCATCCTCGCCACGTCGCGCTTCCGCGCCTCGTTGCCCGACCTCACCGCACTGCACGGGAAGCCGGTGCTCTATGTCTGGGGGATGCGCGACCGCGCGCACGGGGAGAACTCGCTCCGCCGCTTCGAGGAGCGCCTTCCCGGCGACGCAGTCGAGCTCGAGGACGCCGGCAGCTTCGTCCCCGAGGACGCGCCCGAGGAGAGTCTGGCGGCCGTCCTCGGCTTCCTGCGGAGGACGGGATGAGCGTCGGCGAGCGCCTGCGCGCCGCCTTCGCCCGTGACGACTTCGAGGAGATGATCGCCGTCCTCGACCCGGACGTCGTCTGGCTGAGCTGCCCGGAGCCGGGCGAGGAGACGCCCATTTGCCGCAACCGCGCCGAGGTGCGGGACATGTTCGAGTGGCACATCGCAGAGGGCCGCCGGGCCCTTCCGGAGATCGTGGCCGAGGGACCCGGAACGATAGTCGTCGAGATGAAGCTGCGGGCCGCGCCCGGCGAGGATCTCCACCAGGTTCTCAGCGTCAGGAATGACCGCGTCGTCCGCATCCAGGACTGCGCCCACCGCGAGAGCGCCATGATCAGGGCGGGCCTCGCGTGACGGTCAGCCTCAGCCAGACGATCCCGGCGCTCCCGGTGCGCGACGCGGCGGCCGCAGTCGCCTTCTACCGCGATCAGCTCGGGTTCGAGGTGCTCCACCACGACGGCGGCTTCGCGGTGATGGCGCGAGACGAGGTGGTCCTGCATCTCTGGGAGGCGAGCGACGAGAGCTGGCGTGAGCGCGACTCCGTCGAGCGGCCGGTTCGCTCCGGCTCGGAGTCGTTCATCGCGGGCACCGCGAGCTGCCGCGTTGTCGCCGAGGGAGTCGACGAGCTGTTCGAGGAGCTCGCCGCCAACGGTGTGCTGCACCCTGTGTCGAAGGGCGGCGTCGACGACACCGACTTCGGGACGCGCGAGTTCGCCACGCTCGATCTCGACGGCAACCTCGTCACCTTCTTCCAGTGGGCGTCCGAGTGATTCGCCTCGGCCGCATCTCCTACGTGAACATGGCGCCGGTCTTCTACCGGCTGGACGCCGAGGTGGAGGAGGCGCCGGGCGTCCCCACCGAGCTGAACGCGCGTCTTCTGGCCGGGGAGATCGACCTGGCGCCGATCTCGTCCGTCGAGTACGGCCGCAACGCCGAGCGGCTGCGGATCCTGCCCCGTCTCTGCGTTTCCTCCGAGGGAGCCGTGGACTCGATCCAGCTCGTCTCGCGGGTGCCGCTCGAGCGCGTCGCCACCGTCGCGGTGACGCCGGAGAGCGCCACGTCCGTCGTGCTCACGAAAGTGCTCCTGCCGGACGCCGAGCACGTCCCCCTCGGCGAGGAGGCCGACGCGACGCTCCTGATCGGCGACGCCGCCCTCCGGAGCGCCTTCGAGGACCCGACGCCGCACCACGATCTCGGTCGTCTCTGGCTCGAGCGAACGGGCCTGCCGATGGTCTTCGCCGTGTGGGCCTGCCCCGAGCCGGTCCCCGAGGGGATCGCGGAGCTCGAGGACGCGCTCGTCGCCTCCGTCCGGCTCGCCCGTGCCGAGCCCGAGCACCTGGCCTTCGAGGCGAGCGAGCGCTACGGCTATCCGGCCGGCTTCCTCGCCCGCTACTTCGAGAAGCTCCGCTACAGCTTCGGCCCTCGCGAGCGCGCGGGCCTGATCACGTTCTTCGAGCTCGCCCGCGACGTCGGCGAGCTCGAGCGCGTGCCCGAGTTGCGCTTCGTGGTCCCCGAGGCGGTGTCGGCATGAGCGTCGCTCGCCTCCGGCTCGCTCCCGCGGGGGAAACCAGGTTTCCCCCGCGAGCCCCTTTCTTTGACGCAGTGAAGGAACCTCCCGGTTCCCTCACACTCCCTCCACGCGCTCATGGGGTGGACCCGTGAGCGCGAACGGGAACGGACGCGTCGGCGAGGTCCTCGACGGGGCGCTCGCCGGCGAGCGGCTGACCGACGAGGACGCACTCGCCCTTCTCGGGAGCCGCGACCTCGTGCGCGTCGGCCGCGCCGCCGACGAGCTCCGCAACCGCAGAGTCGACGCGAAGCGCGTGACGTTCATCATCGACCGGAACCTCAACTACACGAACGTCTGCCACACGGACTGCGACTTCTGCGCCTTCTACCGGCGGCCGGGCGACCGCAAGGAGGGCTACCTCCTGCCCAAGCCGGTCATCTTCAAGAAGATCGAGGAGACGCTGGCGATCGGCGGCACGGCGCTCCTCATGCAGGGTGGTCATCACCCCGATCTCGGCGTCGAGTTCTACGAAGACCTCTTCCGCTCGATCAAGGAGCGCTATCGCATTCACCTGCACGCGCTTTCCCCGCCCGAGATCCAGCACATCGCGCGCCGGTCGAAGCTCTCGATCCCGGTGACGCTGACGCGCTTGCGGGACGCTGGGTTGGACTCCTTGCCCGGTGGAGGGGCAGAGATTCTCGTCGACCGGGTGCGTGACATCATCGCGCCGAAGAAGACGAAGTCCGCCGAGTGGCTCGGAATCATGCGCGAGGCGCACCGCCTCGGCATCTCCTCGACCGCGACGATGATGTATGGCCACGTCGAGACGGTCGAGGAGCGCGTCGAGCACATGCGGCGGATCCGCGAGCTCCAGGACGAGACGCACGGCTTCCGCGCCTTCATCTCCTGGACGTTCCAGCCCCACGGCACGCGCCTCGCCGAGCAGGTCACGCACTATCCGACCTCGTTCGACTACCTGCTCACGCAGGCCGTGAGCCGGATCTACCTCGACAACGTCGACCACATCCAGTCGAGCTGGGTGACGCAGGGGATGAAGGTCGGCCAGGTCGCGCTCGGCTTCGGCGCCGACGACATGGGCTCCGTGATGATCGAGGAGAACGTTGTCTCGGCGGCGGGGACGACGCACCGCGCGACGACGGACGACTTCGTCCGGGCGATCAAGGCGCTCGGCAAGGTGCCCGTCCAGCGCGACACGCTCTACCGCGAGGTCAAGATCTGGGCCTAGCCCGGCCTCGCCGCTTGTCATCGGGTGGCGGGTGTGATTTCGTGTCTCTCGGGTGCTGAAGAGGGGTCTTCCGTTCGCGCTCGCTGCCGTTCTCGCGTTCCCGGCGCTTTCGGGGGCGGCGACGACGCTCATGCCGGGGGTCACATACGAGCGGCAAGAGCGGACGATCGGCGGGAAGCCCGTGATCGTGCACGTGGTCCGCGCCCCCCTCCAGGGGAGCCTCTACAGCCTTCGCCCCGTCCTCTCGCTCGGCACCGCCCTCGGCCGCCAGACCGTGCCCTCCATGCAGTGGCGCATCGCCGGCCGCGCGACCACCGTCGCGGTGAACGGCGACCTCTTCACGCTCGCGAGCGGCCTCAGCTCCGGGGTCTTCCTCCGGGACGGTGTGCTGTCGGCGCGGCCGAACGTGCGCCGATCGGCGCTCGCCATCACCTTCGCCGAGAGCCTGCTGGTCGACAAGTTCCGCCTGGTCGGTTCCTGGAGAGCCGGGGTGAGCCCGGCCCATCCGCTCGAGGAGCTGAACCGCCCGCTCACGAGGCCGCCCGGCGTCGGCCTCTTCACTCCCACCTGGGGAGGCCCTACGCCTCGCGTCCGCGGCGCGGTCGAGATCGTGCTCACCGGCTTCCCGAAGGCGCTCCTGAACGGCTTCCTCACCGGGACCGTCTCCGCCGTGCGGCGAAACGGAGGGACGTTGGTCCCCCCCGGCGGAGCCGTCCTGCAAGCGCGGGGAAACGCCCGGGCGACGATGCTCGCCGAAGCGTCGGTCGGGACGGAGGTGACCGTGCGCCTGCAGATGGTCGGGTTCCCGGACGACGCCGCGGACGCACTCGGCGGCGGGCCGCTGCTCGTCCAGGGTGGCATTCCGGTCCGGCAGCCCGACGAGGGGTTCAGTCCGTACCACCTCTTGCGCCGTCATCCGCGCACCGCGGTCGGGCAGCTGGCCGACGGGCGCGTGCTCCTCGTCGTCGTCGACGGACGGAGCCGCCGGAGCGCCGGCCTCACGAACTGGGGCCTCGCTCAGGTCATGACGGATCTCGGAGCGGTGACGGCCATGGGGCTCGACGGCGGCGGATCGTCGACGCTCTCAATGGACGGCCGGGTGCTCAACACCCCCTCGGACGGGTCCCCGCGAGCCGTGGCGAACAGCCTCATGCTCTTCTACTACGGGATCTACGCCCCTAGGACGACAGGGCCCATCCTCTCGCCGAACGGTGACGGCTTCGGCGACACGAAGGTCGTCACGGCGAAGGTCGTCCGGCGCTCCTCGGTCGATCTGCGCCTTCTGCGCCCCGACGGGTCGGTCGCGTGGCGCTACCAGGACGTCGTCGAGCCGGGCGTGATCCGCCGCACCGTCGGCGCCTCGGCCATGCCGGAGGGGCTCTGGCGCTGGGTCGTGGAGGCAACCGAGGCGGCCAGCGGCGCTCAGAGCCGCATGGAGCGGATCTTCCGCGTAAACCGGACGCTCGGCTTCCTCCGCCTCTCGCGGGAGCGGATGCGTGTCGCGCCGGGCCAGGGGGGCCGCCTGAGCGCCTCCGTCGTCCTCACCCGACGTGCGCGGCTCGTCGTGTCCGTGCTCACGGCCAACGGACAGGTGCGCCGAGTCCTCTTCCGCGGAGAGCTCGGGCCGGGTCGGCACGCCTGGCAGTGGGACGGGCGAAACGCCGGCGGGCGCGTGGTGGAGGGCGGCACGTACGCGATCCGCGTCACGGCGACGAACGGACTCGGTTCCGTGTCCTTGCGGGACACGGTGCGCGTCTTGCGTATGGCTCGCTAGGCGGAGTCACTAGACTCGATAGGTGCCCGAGATCACAGAGGCCGTCACCGGCGTCATCGGCGACTACGGCCTCTACGCCGTCTTCATCCTCATGTTCGTCGACGCGCTCCTCCCGGCGGCGAGCGAGCTCGTCATGGTCTACGCGGGCGCGGTCGCCGTCGGCGCCTTCCCCGGCTCGACGGTCACGCTCTTCGGCTGGGAGATCGAGTCGACGGCGTGGGCGTATGTCGCCATGGCGACCGCGGGGACCGTGGGCTACACGCTCGGCTCCATCCTCGGCTGGGCGATCGGGTTCTACGGCGGGCGTCCCTACCTCGAGCGCCATGGCCGCTGGCTCCACGTCACGCCTGCCAAGCTCGACACGGCGGACCGGTGGTTCGAGCGCTACGGCGACCCGGCGGTCTTCTTCTCCCGCATGCTGCCCGTCGTCCGGTCGTTCATCTCCATTCCCGCCGGGATCGGCGAGATGCCGCTCGGCCGCTACACGGCCTTCACCTTCGCCGGGACGATCCCGTGGTGCTTCGGCCTTGCCGCCGTCGGCCTCGCGCTCGGCAGCGGCTGGGAGCGGTTCCACGAGAGCTTCCGCTACGCCGACTACGCCATCGTCGCGCTGGTCGTCGCCGGTCTGGCCGCGCTCGCGTTCCGGGCGCACCGCCGCCGCGTCCGCCGTCGCGCGATGGAGGAGCGTTCCGCCGAGGGGACCGGCCGGTAGACTGGCCCGCCGTGACCTTTTCTCGTCTTCGGCTCGTTTCCCCCGGCCGATGAGCATCCCGCACGTCGACGTCAGGGCGCAGTACGCGCCTCTTCTCGACGAGCTGAAGGAGCGCCTGGCGGTCGTCCTCGACTCGGGCCGTTTCATCCTCGGCCCGGAGGTGCGCGCCTTCGAGGAGGAGGCTGCCGCCTACCTCGGCGCGAGACACGCCGTCGGCGTCGCCAACGGCACCGACGCGCTCGTCCTCGTGCTCGAGGGGCTCGGCGTCGGGCCGGGCGACGAGGTCGTCTGCCCCGCCTTCACGTTCTACGCGACGGCGGAGGCGGTCTCGCGCGTCGGTGCGACGCCGGTCTTCTGCGACATCGACCCGGCGACGCTCAACCTCGATCCCGCCGATGCCGCCGCCCGGCTGACGGGGCGCACGAAGGCGATCCTCGCCGTCCACCTCTTCGGCCGGCCGGCCGCCCTCGACCAGCTCCCGGGCGACGTGCTCGTCGTCGAGGACGCCGCGCAGGCCTTCGGTGCGAGCCTGGGGAGCCTGCGCGTCGGCGCCGCCGGCGCGGCGGGCACATTCAGCTTCTTCCCGACGAAGAATCTCTTCGGCCTCGGCGACGGCGGCCTCGTGGTCACGAGCGACGACGAGCTCGCCGAGCGGGTCCGGCTCCTGCGCTTCCACGGCTCTCGAGACAAAGAGCGCTTCGAGGCTGTCGGCATGAACTCCCGTCTCGACGAGATCCAGGCGGCGGCGCTGCGTCTCTTCCTCGGGCACCTCGACGAGTGGAACCAGGCCAGGCGGGAGGCCGCGGCTCGCTATGCCGACCTCGGGCTCGCCGAGCTCTGCGAGCTGCCGGAGGACGAGTCGGGCCACGTGTACCACATGTACGTCGTGCGCTCCCCCGAGCGCGACCGAATTGCCGACGCCCTCCGCGCGGCGGACATCGGCTGCGCGACCTACTACACGACGCCCCTGCACCTCCAGCCGGTCTACGCCGGGCTCGGCTATGCGCCGGGGAGCCTGGCCAAGAGCGAGCGCGCCGCGCGGGAGACGATCGCGCTCCCGCTCTGGGCGGGAATCGGCGCGGGCCAGCAGGAGGCAGTTGTGGCGACGATTCGAACCGCGGTCACGGCAGGTGCGGCCGCGTGAGACTCGTGAGCAGGCACCGGATCTGGCAGGTCGTCGCCGACGCCGGCCTGGTCGCGCTGGCCTGGTACCTCGCGTTCCAGGTGCGGTTCGACCAGGGAGTCCCACCGCGCTACGACGAGTTCCTCGAGCTCGACGTCTTCGCGGTGGTGGTCGGGGTGATGGTGGCCGTCTTCATCGCCTTCGGCCTCTACGAGCACTGGTGGCGGTACGTCTCCATCAGGGATATGTGGCGCGCGATCCTCGCGGTCACC